>CAHJWU010000216.1 GCA_903643085.1 Rhodospirillales bacterium | reverse complement strand
CCTCCCAGCCCACCGGCCGGGCGACCGGGTCGCCATCAGGGTCGGTGCCGGTCACCTGCACCACCGTCACGTCCGGCAGGCGGCCGGGCTGGGCGAAGCGCTTGTGGCCGGCGGGTGCGATGTCGCCGCGCCCGGAGAGGTCGCGCAGCAGGTCACGCAAGGCGCCGCGCTGGTCGGCGCCCAGCTTGAACTCGCGGGCGATCTCGCGCTTGCCGACGCGTCCGCCGGCATCGCGTATGAACTGCCGCAGCGCCTCGCGCGAGGGCAGGCCCTGGGTGGGTGCCGCCGGGTCGGCGTTGGCGGCGCCACGATGGGTCGGCTTGCGGCCGCCCTTGGAGCCCCTCATGCGCTTGGTTCAGACAAGGCGTGGTGTGAGCGAAAATCCCTGCTCGAGCAGATGTCATAAAGGGGGGTCATCGACATTCTTCAGGCAATCCAACACTGCGATAGACGGCGCCCTCCTGCTCCGGCGCGACGTCACGCCGTTCTGGCAGCGCGAGGAGGGTCAGAACCGCGCGATGTTGCACATGTTTGCGGCAAGCTTGATCCGCAAGCCTGGTATCGGCCCGCCTTGAGGCTGATTTTCAGGCAAGCAAGGAAGGCCTTCTTTTTTGCAAAAAAGAAGCAAAAAACTTTTGATCTCTGCGCAGGCTGAGCCGCCTCGCGTCATCCGGACAGGCGCGGACGCCGCAGATGCGGGGAAGCAAAAGTTTTTTGGTCCTTTTTTTCAAAAAAGGACTGCTTGCTTTCTTTGTGTCTTTTTACGCCGGCAAAAGCCCAGGCCGTACCCGGGCGTCAGGCCGCCTTCCCGGACTTGGCGGAGGCGACCTTCTTGCTCTTCGGCTTGGCTTTCGGCTTGGCTTTCGCCACGGGCCTGGCCGCAGCGCCGGTTGCCGCCACCGTGTTCGCGAGCGCCGGCTTTTTCGCGGGCGGCGACTTCTTCGCCGGCGCTGCCTTGCCGTTTTTTCCGCGCGGCTTCAGCACCTTGCCGCGTTCGGCCAGCAACGCCAGCGCCTGGTCCAGCGTGATGTCGTCCATCATCACGTCGCGCGGCAGGTTGGCCACCGTCTGGCCGTGCTGCGCGTAGGGCCCGAACCGGCCCTTGCGTATCTGGATGTCCTGACGGTCCTTCGGGTGCTGGCCCAGGATGCGCACGCTGGCCAGCTTGCGACCGATCACGTCGACGGCGCGGTTCACGCCTATGGAGAGGATGTCGTCATCCTTGTCGAGGGAGGCGAAGATGCTGCCCATCTTGATGTAGGGGCCGAAGCGGCCGAGGCCCGCCTCCATGTCCTGGCCGGTCTCGGGATGGCGGCCCACCAGGCGCGGCAGTGACAGCAGGCCCAGCGCCTGCTCCAGCGTGATCGCCTCGCCGTCCATGCCTTTCGGCAGCGAGGTGCGGCGAGGCCGGGATTTCTTGTCGGCGGGGTCCGCCTCGCCCTGCTGCGTGTAGAGGCCGTAGGGACCGCGGCGCACCGTCACGTCCTCGCCTGTCTCAGGATGCCGGCCGAGGGTGCGCATGCCCTCCTTCAGCACCTCGGCCTCGCCTTCGCCGCCTTCCATGGCCAGGCGGCGGGTGAACTGGCAGGTGGGGTAGTTGGAGCAGCCGATGAAGCTGCCGTGCCGGCCGAGCTTCAGGCCGAGCCGTCCCTTGTGGCAGGCCGGGCAGAGCCGCGGGTCCGTGCCGTCCTCGCGCGGCGGGAAGAAATGCGGGCCCAGATCGTGGTCGAGCGCGTCGATCACGTCGGAAATCTTCAGCTCGCGCGTCTGCTCGATCGCGTGGGAGAACTCGTCCCAGAATTTGCGCATCAAGTCGCGCCAGTCCATCCGGCCGTCGCTCACGTCGTCGAGCTGGGCTTCCAGGCCGGAGGTGAAGCCGGTGTCCACGTAACGCTCGAAGAAGCTGGTGAGGAAGGCGGTGACCAGGCGGCCGCGATCCTCCGGCACGAAGCGCTTGTTCTCCATGCGCACGTAGTTGCGGTCGCGCAGCACGGACAGGATGGAGGCGTAGGTGGACGGGCGGCCGATGCCCAGTTCCTCCATTTTCTTGACCAGGCTGGCTTCCGAGTAGCGCGGCGGCGGCTGGGTGAAATGCTGGTCGGCGGAGACCGCGCCGCGCCTGAGGGGATCACGTTCCGCCATCGGCGGCAGCATGCGGCCGGCGTCGTCGTCGTCGTCCTCGTCGGAGCCTTCCTTATAAAGCTTCAGGAACCCGTCGAAGGCTATTATGGAGCCGTTGGCGCGCAGCCGCGTGCCGCCCCCTCCTTGACTTCTGTCCGTGACATCGACGGCCACCTGGTCCAGTTCGGCGGACTGCATCTGGCTGGCCACCGCGCGTTTCCAGACCAGCTCGTAGAGGCGGCGCTGCTCGTCATTGAGGTAGCGGGCCACCTGCTCCGGCGTGCGTGCCACGTCAGTTGGGCGGCAGGCCTCGTGGGCCTCCTGCGCGTTCTTCGCCTTGCTGGTGTATTCGCGTGCGGCGGCCGGCACGTAAGGTGGGCCGAACTCGGCGCCCACGAAGCCGCGTATGGCCTCGATCGCCTCGCGCGCCATCTGCACGCCGTCGGTGCGCATGTAGGTGATCAGGCCGACCGTCTCGCCGCCGACATCGACACCCTCATAGAGTTGCTGCGCCGTCCGCATCGCCGCCTGCGCGCCCATGCCCAGCTTGCGGCTGGCCTCCTGCTGCAACGTGCTCGTGGTGAACGGTGCCGGCGGGTTGCGCTTGACGCGCCGCCGCTCGACCGCGGCCACGGTGAACACGCCGGCCTCCACCGCGGCGCGGGCGCGGGCGGCTTTCTCGGCGTTGTTCAGGTCGAACTGGTCCAGGCGCTTGCCGTCCAGGTGGGAAAGCTTCGCGGTGAACGGCGCGCCGGCCGGTGTCTGGAAATGGGCTTCTACCGTCCAGTATTCGCGCGGCTTGAACGCCTCTATCTCGGCTTCCCGGTTGCAGATCAGGCGCAGCGAGACGGACTGCACACGCCCGGCGCTGCGGCTGCCTGGCAGCTTGCGCCACAGCACGGGCGAGAGGGTGAAGCCCACCAGGTAGTCCAGCGCGCGGCGGGCCATGTAGGCCTCGATGAGCGGCATATCGAGCGCGCGCGGCTGCATCATCGCCCGCTGCACGGCGGTCTTGGTGATCTCGTTGAAGGTGATGCGCTGGACGTCCACACCCCTCAGCGCGCGCTTCTCCTCCAGCATGGCGCGCACGTGCCAGCTTATCGCCTCGCCCTCGCGGTCCGGGTCCGTGGCCAGATAGAGCGTCTTGGCGCCTTTCAGCGCGCGCACAATGGCGGCGACCTGCTTCTGGCCGCGCTCGTCGCTTTCCCAGTCCATGGCGAAGTTTTCGTCCGGACGTACGGAGCCGTCCTTGGGCGGCAGGTCACGGACGTGTCCGAAGCTGGCCAGCACGGTGAAGTGGTCGCCGAGGTATTTGTTAATGGTCTTCGCTTTGGCGGGCGATTCTACGACGACGACGTCTGTCATGGTTTTCCTGGAGGAATACGACCCTGGGTTGCGCTTACGGAGGCGGCGCTGCGTAAGTCAAGGATTTGGCGATAAGTCGGGAAGGAAGGCGAAAGAAAGGCAAAGCCCGCTTTTCGAGAAAAAAGTGAGACACTCTACCACCTGTCGCGGGCTCATAAGGTGAGCCGCCGGCAGGGAGCGAAAGGTTTTGGTTTCTCAAAAAAGGCCTTGCTGCCTTGCCTACAGCCGGACGACGCGGTTCCCCGGTGTAAACTCCACCTGCAGCGCCAGTTCCAGGCTCATCAGCGCGGCCATGACCTGCGGCGCCGGCAACTGGGCACGGCGTACCAGCTCGTCAAGCTCGGTGGGTGACGGGCTGAGCAGGCCGAGCAGCCGCGTCTGGGCAAGTTTCAGGTCGAAATCGGGGTCGGGCGGCTCGTCCCACAGCTCCAGTTCTTCGGCGAAACCATCCGCCACGTCCCGCGCGAATAGCGGGTTGCGGGCGACGCCCATGCGGCGCGGGTCGTCCGGCAGGTTGGCCAGCACGTCCTCGGCGGACTCGGTCAGGTGGGCGCCCTGGCGTATGAGTTCGTTGGTGCCGCGGCAGCGCGGGTCCAGCGGCGAGCCGGGGACGGCGAAGATCTCGCGGTGCGCGTCCTGGGCGAGGCGAGCAGTGATCAGGCTGCCGGATTTCAGCGCCGCTTCCACCACCACCAGGCCGAGCGAGAGGCCGGCGATGATGCGGTTGCGTCTGGGGAAGTGGCGGCTCTGCGGCGCGGTGCCGAACGGCGCCTCGGTGACGACGCAGCCGCGCTCGGCGATGCGCGCCTGCAGGTTCGCGTGCTCCGGCGGGTAGGGCTGGTCCAGGCCGCCTGCCACGGCGGCGACCGTCAGGCCCACATGCAGCGCGCCGGCATGGGCGGCCGCGTCGATGCCCCGCGCCATGCCGGAGACCACCACCAGGCGCTTGGCGGCGAGGTCGGCCGCCAGCGCCTCGGCCATGCGGCAGCCGTTGGCGGACGCGTTGCGCGCGCCGACCACGCCCACGGCGCGTCCGTGCAGGGCGGTGACGTCACCCAGTATGGACAGGACAGGCGGCGGGTCCGGCAGCAGCGCCATCATCGGCGGGTAGTCCTCGCCGCCGATGAACACCATCTGGCCGCCCAGCTTGGCCACACGCTCCAGCTCGCGGGTGGCGTCGCGCTCGGTGGGGATGGCGGGTGCGGCGGCGCGGCCGGCCGTGCGCGTGAGGTCCGGCAGGCCGGCGATGGCTTCCGCAGCGGTGCGGAACTGGGCCATCAGGCGGCGGTAGGTGACGGGGCCTACGCCTTCGGTGCGGGCCAGGCGTAGGCGGTCTAGGTCGCTCATGCGGGGAGGAAGAAAGGCCTTCTTTTTTGAAAAAAAGAAGCAAAAAACTTTTGTCTGCGCTGTCGCGGGGTGCTGAGGCGTACGTCTCCACAATGCGCAGCCGACGGTGACAAAAGTTTTTTGGTTCTTTTTTTCAAAAAAGAACTGCTTGCTTCACTTGCTTCGCCCAAAGCGAGGCTCGGTCCCTGACAGCAAACGCGCGATGTTGGCCGAATGCCGCCACCAGACGAGCGCCGCGATGACGAGCGGGGCCACGAACCAATACGGCGGCGTGAGTGCGCCGGCCAGCAGGGGTGCCGCGGCGAACGCGGCGAGCGCAGAAGCCGAGCTGATGCGCGTGACCGCGAACACCGCCAGCCAGATCGTGCAGCAGGCAACGCCCATGCGCCAGTCCAGCGCCAGCAGGGCGCCCAGGCCGGTGGCCACGCCCTTGCCGCCGCGGAACCGCAGCCAGACCGGAAAGCAATGCCCGACCACCACGCAGATCGCGGCGAGCGGCATCCAGACAACGCCGGCGGCAAAGCCAGCCAGCCCTACGGCCAGGGCGCCCTTGGCGCCGTCCAGAAGCAGCGTGCCGGCGGCCAAGCCGCGGCGGCCGGTGCGCAGGACGTTGGTGGCGCCGATGTTGCCGGAGCCGATCTTGCGTATGTCGCCGGCGCCGGCCGCGCGGGTGAGCAACAGGCCGAACGGGACGGTGCCGATCAGATAGGCCAGCGCCGCGATGCCGAAGCTGAGCGCTTCCAAATGCAGCCAGATGCTCATGCTTGCCCGGCTGCGAAGACGCGCCGCCCCGCTTTCCAGGTGCCCAGGACGCGGCCTTCCAGCGCCCGGCCGTCGAACGGCGTGTTCTGCGCCTTGCCTGGCAGCCGGCCGGCCTGCACCTGCCAGATACGGTCGGGATGGAACAGGCAGAGGTCGGCGGGCGCCCCGCGCGCCAGCGTGCCG
>CAHJWU010000215.1 GCA_903643085.1 Rhodospirillales bacterium | reverse complement strand
GGTGTCCCGCCTCGGCCGACCGCGTTCGTGGCGGACAGGCGGCCCGCCGCGAGGCCGCCTGATGGACCGCTCGCCAGGCGTCCGCCCCCGCCCCGGCCTGTGGCATCTGCTGGATACCGCCTCGCGCTACGCCCTTCCCGGCGTGCAGACCGTGGTTGTGCTGCTCCTGCTCGCAGCCCCGTTCGGCGTTCCGGCGCAGGCGCAGCTGCAGCCGGCCTGGGCGCAGGCCAGCGTGTTTTTCTGGTCGCTCTACCGGCCCGCTTCCATGCCGGCGCCGCTGGTGTTCGCCACGGGCCTGCTGCTGGACCTGCTGGCGCAGAGCCCGGTCGGCATCGAGGTGCTCGTGCTGCTGCTCATACACGCGGTCGCGCTGAAATCCCGCCGGGTGCTCACCAGGAGCGGCTTCGCCACCGTCTGGCTGGTGTTCATCGCCGTGGCGGCCGGCGCCGCGCTGCTGGAATACACGCTGGTCGTGCTGCTGACCTGGCGCGTGCTGCCTGTCTCGCCGGGCGCGTTCGAGTTCGGGATCTCCGCCGGCCTGTACCCGATCCTGGCGTTCTACCTGATCGGGCTGCATCGCGGACTGGCGGCACCGGAGCAGGCAAGTTGAAAGAGGCCAGAAAACGCTCGCTCCTTGCCGGCCGGTGCGGACGGGCGCGCGGCATCGGACCGAGGGTTTGCTGGTCCTTGCCGAAACAGAACCGCTTGCTCGCCTGATGAAACAGGAAGGCACACGAAACGGCGTGTTCACCCGCCGCGCCCTGCTGCTGATGGCCGGCCAGACCGCCGCCCTCACCGCGCTTGGGGTGAAACTCTACCGCGTGCAGGTGGAGCAGGGCGCCAAATACGCCACCCTTGCGGAAAGCAACCGCGTCAGCGCCCGGCTGATCGCGCCGCCGCGCGGCCGCATCGTGGACCGCTTCGGCCAGGTGCTGGCAGGCAACACGCTGAACTGGCGCGCTTTGCTGCTGGCGGAGGAGACCACCGACGTCGCCGCCACGCTGGCCAAGTTCAACGAACTGGTGCCGCTCGAAGACCACGACCGCGCCCGCGTGGAGCGCGAGCTGAAGCACAACCGCCGCTTCATCCCCGTCACCGTGCGCGAGTTCCTGGACTGGGACCAGATGGCGCGCATCGAGGTGAACGCGCCGGACCTGCCCGGCGTGCTGGTCGATGTGGGCACCACGCGGCACTACCCGTTCGGCCCGGACCTCGCGCACATCGTGGGCTACGTGGCGCCGCCCAGCGAGGCGGACCTGGGCGACGACCCCGTTCTGGCGCTGCCCGGCGTACGCGTGGGCCGCGCCGGCGTGGAGCAGTTCCACGAGGAGGATCTGCGCGGCGATGCCGGCGAGGTGCAGATGGAGGTCAACGCCGTCGGCCGCATCATACGCGAGCTGGACCGCCGGGACGGCACGCCGGGTGACGAGCTGGGCCTGACCATAGACATGGAGCTGCAGCGCGGCATCCTGGCCATGCTGGGCGACATGGCGGCCAGCGCCGTGGTGATGGACTGCACCAACGGCGAGGTGCTGGCGATGACCACCACGCCGAGCTTCGACCCGGCGCTGTTCGACAGCGGCCTGTCGCAGAAGCAGTGGGTCGAGTGGACCAGCGACCGCAAGACGCCGCTGATCAACAAGGCCACCGCCGGCGTCTACCCCCCTGGCTCCACCTTCAAGATGGCCGTGGGCCTGGCCGGCCTGCGGGCGGGCACCATCGCCGAGGGTGACCGGATCAACTGCCCGGGCTACATCGACCTCGGTGCCACCCGTTTCCACTGCTGGAAGAAGCACGGTCACGGCTCGCAGAACCTGCACGAGGCGCTGAAACATTCCTGCGACGTGTTCTTCTACGAGGTTGCCCGACGTACCGGCATCGATGCCGTGGCTGAAACGGCAAATCGCTTTTCGCTCGGCGTGGATACCGGCGTGGACCTGCCGGGCGCGCGCATCGGACTGATGCCCACCACCGCCTGGCGCCGCCGTCATGGCCACCAGTGGAACGTGGGCGACACCATAAGCTGCGGCATCGGCCAGGGCTTCGTGCTGGCCACGCCCCTGCAACTGGCCACCTATTGCAGCCGCATCGCCACCGGCCACGCGGTGGTGCCGCACGTGACCCGGCTGATTGCCGGCAAGCCGCAGAGCGGTTCCAGTCTCGATGACTTCCCCTTGCTGGATGTGCCGGAGGACCATCTGGCGGCGGTGCGCGCCGGCATGTTCGCCGTGGTCAACGAGGCGGGTGGCGGTGCACCGCACGCCCGGCTTGGCCTGCCCGGCATGCAGCTTGCCGGCAAGACCGGCTCCAGCCAGGTGCGCCGGGTCAGCCGCTGGGCACGCGAGCACGGCCACTTCAACAGCGCCAGCCTGCCCTGGGAATTCCGCCCGCACGCGCTGTTCATCTGCTTCGCCCCCTACGATGCGCCGCGCTATGCCGTGGCCGTGGTGGTGGAGCACGGCAACGCCGGCGCCGACGTGGCCGCACCCCTGGCGCGCGACATCATGCGCGACACGCTGACGCGTGATCCGTCCCGGCGGGTGGTGGCACCCGGTCAGGTGGCGTCGTCTGCTACGTGAATGCCGGCTCGGCTCATGGCGACGACTCTGTGAGACAGACTCGCGGTTGACCGGTCTGAAGAAAGCACGGTTTCTTCTGCAAAGAAAAACAATAAACTCTGTCTCGGCTATCGCGGACTTATCAGCGAGCCGCCGCCAGGGAGAAAAAGTTTTTGCTTCTTTTTTCAAAAAAGAAAGGCCTTGCTTGCCTCGGATCGGTAAACCTCCCACTGCCAGTTAACACCCGGGAAAGACTTTGTTCCGCGAAATGCGTAGTCAGGCGCCGGCGCGCGCCACCTCAGCAAACCCGGCTGTGGCCATGCTGGCGGCCGGCCTGGTGCTCGTCCACCTCGCCACGGCCGGGCGGTACGGTATCTTCCGTGACGAGCTCTATTACATCGCCTGCGCGCGGCATCTGGCGTGGGGATACGTCGATCATCCGCCGCTGATTGCGCTGGTCACCTGGGTGGTCTCCCACACCCTGGGGGTGTCGTTGCTGGCGCTGCGGCTGCTGCCGGCGCTGGCGGCCGGCGCGCTGGTCCTGCTGACGGCGAATCTGGCGCGCGCGCTGGGCGGCCGGCGGTTTGCCCAGGTCCTGGCGGCCCTCGGGGTAGCCGCCGCGCCCATCTACCTGCTGGCGCATCATTGGTTGACCATGAACGCTTGGGAGCCGCTGATCTGGACCGGCATGGCCTGGTGCGCCCTGCGCGCCATAGGCGGCCGGGAACCGCGATACTGGCTGCTGCTGGGGGCCGTCGCCGGGATCGGGCTGGAGAACAAGTACTCCGTCGCGGTATGGGGGTTGGGGCTGCTCGCCGGGCTGGCGATGACGCAAGAGAGGCGCTGGCTCGCCAGCCCGTGGTTCTGGGCGGCAGGGCTGCTGGCAGGGCTGATCTTTCTGCCGAACCTGCTTTGGCTATGTCACCACGATTTTCCGTTCATCGGGTTCGAGCGGGCGTCGCGTATGAGCGGCAGCCGCCTCGTGCGTGGCCCGGCCGCGTTCCTTGCCGACCAGACGCTGATCATGAACCCTGTGCTGGCCCCCCTCTGGCTGGCGGGCGTGGCCTGGCTGCTCCGGCCGGGGGCGGCGAGCGTCCATCGTGTGCTGGGCATCATGTTCGTGACCACGCTTGCCGCCTTTCTGCTGGTCGCGGGCAAGAACTACTACGTGTCGTCCGCCTACCCGGTGGTGTTCGCGGCCGGCGCGGTGGCGTTCGAGCGGCTGACCGCGGCGCGGCCACGCTGGATGAGGCAGGCTTACGTGAGCTGCGTGGCGCTGTCCGCGCTCGTGCTGGCGCCGCTGGTGATGCCGATCCTGCCGGTGCAGGGCTTCCTCGCCTACGCCCGCGCGCTTGGCGGCTTCACGCCCGTCACATTCGAGAAGCTGGGTCCGGAGGTGTTGCCGCAATATTTCGGCGATGAGTTCGGCTGGGAAAACATGGCGCGCCAGACGGCCAGCGCGTATCTGGGCCTGCCGCCGGACGTAAGGGCCCGCACGGCGATCTTCGCGAACGACTACGGACAGGCCGCGGCGATCGACTTCTTCGGCCCGGCACTGGGCTTGCCCTCCGCGATCAGCACCGATGTGACCTACTGGCTATGGGGGCCGCGCGGCTACACCGGCGGGTCGGTGATCGTGCTGGGCAGCGACGGCGCGGCAGAGCGCGCGCATTTCCGGCGCGTGGAGACGGTGGGGCGGGTGCAGGATGCCTTCTCGCGGCCGGTGGAGTGGTTCAACGTGTATATGTGCCGGGACTTCCGCATGGCGCCCGACCTGGCAACCGCGTGGGCGGGCATGCGGCGTTGGTGATGCCGGATCGGACCCGCGCGATTTCGGCGGGTTCTGCGGCGGCAGGCAGGAAGCAAGCAGTCCTTTTTTGAAAAGGACCAAAAAACTTTTACTAACCCGCCTGCACCACGGTCCGCCCTGGTTCTGCCGGTGCGCGCAGTGGCAGAACCTGGACGGACCGTGGCGCGGGCGGAGGAGCAAAAGTTTTTTGCTTCTTTTTTTCAAAAAAGAAGGCCTTTCTTGCCTTCCCTTAACCTTAGCCCCATGTCGCCCGGACAGCGAAGAGGACCGCGATGACCCAGCTAGGACTGTGCGGCGGCGAACGCGCCGCCACGAGCGAGGCGCGCCACCTTTGGAACCTCGTGCGCGAAGAGGCGGTGGCCGCCATCGAGCACGACCGCGTCATGGCCGACGGCATACGCGACACCGTCCTGCAGCACGACAGCTTTGCCGACGCGCTGGCGCACCGCCTCGCCCGCAAGCTGTCCGACTACGCCATACGGATCGACACGCTGGAAGGCATGCTGTGCGAGGCGCTTTCCTCTGACCCCACGATCGAGGCGGCCGCCATCGCGGACCTGACCGCCGTGCGCGACCGCGATCCCGCCTGCCCGGACCTGCTGACCCCGTTCCTGTTCTTCAAGGGCTACCAGGCGCTGCAGGCCTACCGGTTCGGCCACTGGCTGTGGAAGCGCGGCCGCGAGCACCTGGCCCGCCACCTGCAGAGCCGCAGCTCGGAAGTGTTCACGGTGGACATCCACCCCGCCGCGCGCCTGGGCCAGGGCCTGCTGCTGGACCACGGCACCGCGCTGGTGGTGGGCGAGACGGCGGTGATAGACGATGACGTCTCCATGCTCCAGGGCGTGACGCTCGGCGGCACCGGCAAGACCTGCGGCGACCGCCATCCCAAGATACGCCGCGGCGTGCTGATCGGCGCGGGTGCCACCGTGCTGGGCGGGATCACGGTGGGCGAGGGTGCGAAGATCGGCGCCGGCAGCATCGTGCTGGAGAACGTGGCGGCCTACACGACAGTGGTGGGCAACCCGGCGCGTCCGGTGGGCGTGCGCCATACCGCCATGCCGGCGCTGACCATGGACCAGACGCTGCCGCCTCTGGATTATGCGATCTGAGGCAAGCAGGCAGTGGTTTCCAGAGAAGCATCCAGCCTCCTCGGAGAAAGCCTCGCTTTCACCCGACCCGCCGCATGATCCTCCCATGCAGCCGACGCAGCGGCTGCAGGGCCCGCGCGTAAGCCACCTGCACAGCCACACGCGCGCCTTGCCACACACCCGTGCGGATGCGCGCCTGCGGCAGGGCCGCCCAGGCGGACCGTACAGGCGCGCGCGGCCTGCATGGCACGGCCGCCGGGCCGGTCACCGCGAGGCATCCCACCAGCCTGGCCAGCCGGTCCGGGTCCAGGGCGGCGCCCGCCTCCTGG
>CAHJWU010000214.1 GCA_903643085.1 Rhodospirillales bacterium | reverse complement strand
GCCCGCCGGAACGCCTGGAAGGCGCGCCGGGCCTGCCGCAGACGGGCGCAGGGCGGCAGCATAAGGCCGGCGGCGGTGCCCGGCCCATCCGCAAGCCTGTCCAGCGCCCGCAAGGCGCTCACCGCCATTTGCAGGCAGACGGTATCGGCGCAGGGCGCGACAGGGGACGGTCCGGGGACGGCTTGCAGGATCGTCACGGCAGACCTCCAGGCGGCGTTCAACACAACCTACTTGATATTGCGAATGACTCGCAATATCAAGTAAAGGAGGAGCACAACCCTGGGAGCTATTGCGATGGCCACGACGCATACTGACTGCCCGACGTGCCACGAAGCGGACGAGCGCCTGGCGCTGCCTCTCGAACAGGGTGTGCTGCTATGGTGCATGCGCGCGTTGGTGGTCGAGATGAAGCGCGGCGCCGCGGCGGACAGGCCGGCGGACGAGCTGCTCGCCGCCTTGGGCGCCCCGTCGGCGTCGCCTTGCCTGAAGGTTTTCATGTCGGCGCTGAGCCGTGGCTGCACGCGCATGATCGAGGTGCAGTGCATCTGCTGCAAGCGTGTCAGTTCGGACGAACGCGCCCTGCTGGACGTGCTGGGGCTGAGCCAGGCGATGCGGCCGTTCGAAGCGCTGCTGCTTCTGCGCGGCTTCGTGACACAGGCGGGCGCCGACGCCGCGCTCTGCAGCGCGGAGGGGATCGGGCAGGCGCTGGCCCAGGCGGGCCGCTTCCTGCCGGAGCCTGAGGAGGAGGTGCGCCATTTTGCACTTTCCCCGGCGGGTTGGGGACGTTCCGTGGAGGCCAGGCTGCACTAGGATAGGGTGAGAAAGGCCTTCTTTTTTGAAAAAAAGAAGCAAAACACTTTTGACCCGGCTGTCGCGACCTGACCCGAGCGCGCGACAGCGGAATCACGTCTTCAATCCTTTTTCTCAAAGAAGGACGGCTTTCTTGCTTTCCTTGCGCTTGAGTACCCAGACCAGCCCCCCGATCACCACGACCGTGAGTCCTCCTAGCAGCCGCAGCAGCTTCATCACCGCCAGCGTGTACCGCCCCGTGGTCGAGTCGAAGTGGAAACACAGCAGCAAGATGGGCAGCGCCGCCTGGGCGATCCCGCCGTCGCCGGCGCGCAGCACGGCGGCGCGCATGTCGCCTGGCGTGTAGCCCACGCCGAGCAGGTAGGAGCTGATCTTGCCGGTGCGGGTGAGCAGCACGATGCCGGCCGGATGCATGAACTGCTTGAAGCGCGCGTCCCAGCTCGCCTGGAACCCCACCGACCGCGCCAGCGCGGCGATGCCGGCCGGTGCCGCGGTCAGATAATGCGCGCCGGCTAGCCAGGCGGGCGGGAGCTGGGCCAGGTCGGCGCGTTTGGCGATTGCGGCATCGCCGGGGCGCTCCGCCGGGTCGATCGAGACGGCGATGACGGAGACGTCCCGCCCCGGCGAGAGGCCGCCCGCCAGCAGGGCGGCGAACAGGTCCGCGCGGGTGACGCCGCACAGGGACGGACAGTGGAAGTAGCCGAGATCGAGGATGGCCGGCGTGCCGCCGAGGGCGCTGACCAGAGGCGCCTGGCGGCCGGCTTCGTCGCGCAGCACGGTATCGACGGGCACCTGTGCGCCGGGATGCTGCCGCCAGGCGAAGCCGTCCGTATCTGGTCCGGCCTGGGCGGCGGCCGGCAGCAGCAGGGCGAGCAGGAGGGCGACGCGCTTCACGATGTGAACGTGGCGCGTGGGCCGGCCATGGCAACCGGCGGGCGTGGCCTCACGTTCGCCGGTGGGACACGGGAGCGCCAGATGGCAGACGAGACAGACGAGACCTACGAAAAGGCGCGCGACCTGGCGGAGGCGGCGCTGGACAAATACGCGCACGGCGCGCCGAAGGAGGGCGACAAGCTGGCCGAGCGCGCGGTGAAGACCGACCGCCATGCGGTGGAGGAGCTGGTTGAGGAGATGGACGAGGACGCGGCGGCCACGGGAAAGGACAAGTGATGGACGGCAAGGAACACGATCCCGGCGATGCCGTGCCGCCCGGCGTGGCGGTGCAGACGCCGGAGGCGCTGAGCGAGGAAGACGAAAAGGTCAAGGAGAAGCTGGAGCATCTGGGCGACGGGAAGACTCCGGGCTGATACCAGTACGTCTTCAGGTTGACCCTTGGGTCAGTAAGCAAAGCCTTCTTTTTTGCAGAAAAGAAGCAAAAAACTTTTGCTCCCTGTGCCGGCTACGCCGCCTTTGTTTATCCGCAAACACCCGGACGCCACACCTGCCTCTGTCGGCGGCTGACGAACAGGCGGGCGACAGCGGATCAAAAGTTTTTTTGCTTCTTTTTTGCAAAAAGGCCTTGCCTACTGCTTGGGAAACGCCCGCTCGACGAACTGCTCCAGCCAGTGGATCGTATAATCGCCAGCCTGGAACTCGGGCTGTTCTATGATACGCTGGTGCAACGGCAGCGTCGTCTTGATGCCAAGCACGGCGAATTCGTCCAGCGCCCGCCGTAGCCGCGCGATCGCCTCGGGCCGCGTCGGCGCGTGGACGATGAGCTTGGCGACCAGGCTGTCGTAATACGGCGGCACCACGTAGCCGGCATACAGCGCGCTGTCGACGCGCACGCCCAGGCCGCCTGGCGCGTGGAAGGCCGTTACGCGGCCCGGCGTGGGCGAGAAGGTCTCCGGGTCCTCGGCGTTCACCCGGCATTCTATGGCGTGGCCGGAGAACGCGATGTCGGCCTGCGTGTAGCCGAGCTCCTGGCCCGCGGCGATGCGTATCTGTTCGCGCACCAGATCCACGTCGCAGACCATCTCGGTCACCGGGTGTTCCACCTGCAGGCGGGTATTCATCTCGATGAAGGCGAACTGGCCGTCCTGGTAGAGGAACTCCAGAGTGCCGGCGTTGCGGTAGCCGAGCCGGGCCAGCGCCGCCGTGGCAGTTGCACCTATGGCGTCGCGTTCGGCCGGCGTGAGTACAGGCGAGCCGGCCTCCTCCAGGAGCTTCTGGTGGCGGCGCTGCAACGAGCAGTCGCGCTCGCCAAAATGGACCACGTGGCCGTGCGTGTCGGCCATGACCTGCAGTTCGATGTGGCGCGGCCGGTCCAGGTACTTCTCCAGGTAGACCTCGTCGTTGCCGAAAGCGGCGCGCGCTTCGGTGCGCGCCACGCGCCAGGCCTCCTCCAGCCCGTCCTCGCCATGCGCCACCTTCATGCCGCGCCCGCCGCCGCCGGCCGTGGCCTTTATCAGCACGGGATAGCCGATCTGGGCGGCGATCGCGCGCGCGGCTTCCAGGTCCGGCAGCGCGCCGGGCGATCCGGGCACCAGCGGCACGCCCAGGCCGGCCATGGCGGTGCGCGCGGTGATCTTGTCGCCCATCATGCGTATGTGGTCGCTGGACGGGCCGATGAACGTCAGGCCGTGCGCCTCCACCATCTCGGCAAACGCCGCGTTCTCCGAGAGGAAGCCGTAGCCGGGGTGTATGGCGTCCGCACCCGTCACGCTGGCCGCCGTCAGGATGGCGGCCATGTTGAGGTAGCTGTCGCGTGCCGCCGGCGGGCCGACGCACACGCTCTCATCGGCCAGGCGGACATGCATCGCCTCGGAATCCGCCGTGGAATGAACGGCGACCGTGCCGATGCCGAGTTCGCGGCAGGCGCGCTGCACGCGCAGCGCGATCTCGCCGCGGTTGGCGATCAGCACCTTTCCGAAGAGAGGGCCGGCCATCCCTATTCGATCACCATCAGCACTTCGTCGTACTCCACCGGCACGCCGGCGCTGACCAGGATGCGGCTGAGGGTGCCGGCGCGGGGCGCCTTTATCTGGTTGAAGGTCTTCATCGCCTCGATCAGCAGCAGCGTCTGGCCGGCGGCCACCATCTGGCCGGGGGTGACGAAGTTCGCCGCGCCCGGCTCAGGCGCCAGGTAGGCCACGCCGACCATCGGGCTTTTCACCGCGCCGGGATGCTTGGCGAAGTCGTCGGTCTCGGCCGGGGCAGGCGCCGCCTGCGCCGCCTGCGGTGCGCCGGCGGCGGCGTAGGCCGGCACGGCGGCCTGCATCACCGCCGGCGCGCGCTTGACGCGTATCCGGCTGTCGCCCTCGGCGATCTCTATCTCGGTCAGCCCGGTGTCGCGCAGGATCTCGGCCAGCGCGCGTATCGCGTCGGCATCGACGGGGAGCCTGCTCACTGGTCTTCGTCCAGCAGCATCTCGGCCAGCGCGGTCAGCGCCAGGCCGTAGCCGCGTATGCCCAGGCCGCAGATCACCCCTTGGGCCACCCGCGAGATCAGCGAGACGCGGCGGAAATCCTCGCGTGCGTGGATGTTTGTCAGGTGTACCTCGACGGTGGGGAGTTCGGCGGCCAGCAGCGCGTCCATCAGCGCCACCGAGGTGTGGCTGTAGCCGCCCGGGTTGATGACGATGCCGCGCGCGCGGGTGCGGCACTCCTGCACCCAGGTGATCAGCTCACCCTCATGGTTCGTCTGGCGGAAATCGATGGAAAGGTCCAGCGCCTCGGCCGTCTCGGCGCACAGCGCCTCGAGGTCGTCCAGCGTGGCGGCGCCGTAGAGGGTCGGCTCGCGCAGGCCGAGCAGGTTGAGGTTCGGGCCGTTGAAGACGGCGATGAGCGGCAGTGGCATTTGCGCGAGGGGTTAGCACGCGGCGCGCTGGCGGGAGAAGGCGAGCGCCTCTTTTTTGCACAAAAGTTGCAAAAAGTTTCGATTTGCTCCCGAACATGCGTGCTGGTCGCGGGTTTTCTGCCGGATGTTTGCGTGGCCAAGCCGGGGTCGAGAGGGCGAGGCCATCCGCCATGCAAGCCGGGCAACGCCGCATGCTTGACGTCGCCGGCCCGGCGCCACCGCTGCGGCTGCGTTTCGTCAGTATGGATCCGCATCGCGGCCGGTCTGCTACCGCGGGGGGGTGGGCGCGCTTCTGCAAAGCGGTGCGCACGGCCGTGCGGCGCGGAAGCAAAAGGTTTTGGTTCTTCCTTGCAAAAAGAACTGCTTCCTTGCCTCCCCCGCCCCCGCTAGCTTCACCCGCGAAACAACCGAAAGCACCCCCTCCATGCAGCGTGGCCTTCTCCTGGGCGCCGGCGCGGTAATCCTCATCGCCGGCGGCGCGCTGGCCTTGCGCGCCGTCAGCCACCACCAGGTCACCGGTGCGGCCGAGCAGAAGGTGGACCACGAGCTGGCCGAGCTGCTCTCCGGCGCCAGCATCACCCACGGACCCATCGTGGAGGACGGGCTGACCGGCACGGCCACGGTGCATGATCTGGCCGTGGCGCGCGCGGGCGGCGAGAGCTGGACGGCGGCCACCATGGTCCTGTCCGGCGTGCACGCCGCCGCGCTGCGCGACGTGTTCGATCCCGCCAACTACCCGAACGGCCACCCGGCCTGGACCGACCGCCGCAAGCTGCTGGGCGACGTGACGCTGAATGCCGTGCACGTCAGCGCGATGGGCGACCAGCCAGGCGAGCTGACCATCGAAAAGGCCGAGCTGCACGGGCTGCGCGGCCGCCCGTTCGCCCTGCCGCCTACCGCGCAGAACCGCGCGCAACCCGGCTTCCGCGCGGATGCGGCGCTGGCCTTCGCCTATGACAGCGAGCGCATCACCAACCTGGCGGTGTCCGTGCAAGGGGCGAGCCCGGTCAAGTTGTCGATCGCCTCGGCCGGTGGCGGCGGCTACGATTCCGGCAAGCTTGCGGCGCTGGACGTGGCCTCGCTGCGGCTCGACGGCAGCACCGGGCCCAAGCACACGTCGGTGCGTTTGGCCGTCGGCGCGCTCGGCCTGAAGGGCGCCGACGCCACCGCCCTGCTCGCGGCCGTGCCGTCGGGCGGGGCGTCC
>CAHJWU010000213.1 GCA_903643085.1 Rhodospirillales bacterium | reverse complement strand
TGCCGGTCTGGCGGGGCTGCCGGCCGGGGTGAGCGGGCTGCTGGCGTTCGAGGATGGCGCGTGGCACCCGGTCGCGGCCTGGCCGTTGCCGGCGGGGCTGGGGCGGGTGCGGTTCTCGGCCATGCTGCCGCATGGGGTGTTTTGCGACAGGTAAGAAAGGCTTTCTTTTTTGAAAAAAAGAAGCAAGAAACTTTTGCTCCCCGCCTGCACGATGGCGCGGCCTGATTCTGCCGGCCTGCGCTTCCGCAGGAAGAGGTCGGACCTCGGCGCAGGCGGGGGAGCAAAAGTTTTTTGCTTCTTTTTTTCAAAAAAGAAGGCCTTTCTTCCTTCATGCTGACCGACCCGTTCTCCCAATTCGACACCTGGCTGGCAGAAGCCGCCAAGACCGAGCCCAACGATCCCAACGCCATGACCCTGGCCACCGCCACCCCGGACGGCCGCCCAAGCGCGCGCATGGTGCTGCTGAAGGGCGCGGACCGGGACGGCTTCGTGTTCTACACCAACACGCAAAGCCGGAAGGGTGGCGAGCTGGCCGCCAACCAGGCGGTGGCGCTGCTGTTCCACTGGAAGACCCTCACCCGGCAGATACGCATCGAAGGGCGGGTGACGCCGGTAAGCCCGGCCGAGGCGGACGCCTATTACGCCAGCCGCGCGCGCGTCTCCCGCCTGGGCGCCTGGGCGTCCGACCAGTCGCGGCCGCTGGACAGGCGGCAGACGCTGGAGGCGCGCGTGGCGGCGCTGGAGACGCAGTTCCCCGGCGACGACATCCCGCGCCCGCCGCATTGGTCCGGCTTCCGGGTGCGGCCAGACAGCTTCGAGTTCTGGCAGGACATGGCCTACCGGCTGCACGACCGCACGGTGTTCACCCGCGCCGGTGACGGCTGGACGACGGAGAAGCTCTACCCCTGACCGGGCCGGGCCCCGCCGTGAGCAGGCGCTCACAGGGGCGGCGGGCGTAAGGCAGGGACGCGCCGGCGGGCTCTTCCGCGCCCGTCGGTCAACGGCCAGGCCGGCCGGTCAGACCCACCCGGCGGCCATGCGCAGATCACCCACCAGCGCCGCATACTCGCGCGCCTGGCTTTCCTGGTCCGGCAGGCGCAGCAGATAGGACGGATGCACCGTCACCATCACCTGGCCGCCCTCGAGCGGAATGGGACGGCCGCGCTCACGCGAGATCGTGACCGTACGCCCAAGCACGGCGCGGGCGGCCGAGGCGCCGAGCAGGATGGTGACCGCGGGGCGTACCAGCGCGCGCTCCTGGTCCAGCCAGAAGCGGCAGACCTGGATCTCCGCGCGGTCGGGTGTGGCGTGTATGCGGCGCTTGCCGCGCGGCTCGAATTTGAAGTGCTTCACCGCGTTGGTGACGTAGACCGTGCTGCGGTCGATGCCGGCTTCGGCCAGCGCGCGGTCCAGCATCTGGCCGGCTGGCCCCACGAACGGACGGCCGGCCAGATCCTCCTGGTCGCCTGGCTGCTCGCCCACCAGCATCAGCCGCGCGTCCGCGGGGCCTTCGCCGAAAACCGTCTGCGTGGCGTGCTTGTACAGCCCGCAGAGCTGGCAGGTGGCGGCCTCCGCGGCCAGCGCGCCTTGCGTGCCGGGCTGCGGGAGCGTGGCCAGGGTAGCCGCCGGGCGCGGAGCGCGGGCGGGCGATACGGTCGGTGTTTCCACCATTGTGGCGGTCCTTTCGCGTGATTGGCGTATCAGGTCGGGAATCGCCGCGGCCTCCGGCAGGTTGCGCCAGTATTTGCGCGGCATTTCGGACGTCATGGCGGAGACTTTCAGCCGCGCCGGGTTGAAGATGCTGCTGAAATAGGCGCGCCAGTAGGCTTCGAGCTTGTCGTCGTCCGGCACGTCCGCGCGTTGCGCACCTTCGCCCAGGCGCAGCGCCTCGCCGTCCCAATGCGCGCTGCGATAAGGCGTGAGTATGCTCCACGTCATCGTGGCGAACCGGCGCACGAAGAACGGCGCGTTGGCTTCCACGATGTAGTGGTCAGGCTCGAACCAGGCGACGTAGCGCGTGGTGTCGTCCGCCACCACTTCGCGGAAGCGCACGAAGGCGCGCATCTTGTGCGTGTCCCGCCTGACCGCGGCGGCCAAGCGCATCACGCGCTGCACCAGCGGGTCGGCCGCGTCTTCCAGCACGTGCTTCTCGCCGCGATGGGCGCGCCAGACGAGCGCGTAGAGCAGCGCGAACCGCTCGGGGTCGCTGGCCTGTATGGCGGTCGCCGCGAGTTCCACCAGCGCGCGGGAGACGGAGAAGGCGCCGCTCGGCGGTGCCGCGCCAGGCGGCTCGGCAAACAGGTCGGTGGTTTCGTGGACGGACCAGAGAGTCTCCTCGGGCGGCACGCCGTCAAGTGCTGCGGACCTTGCAGCCGTTCGCCAGCCGCCAAAATCCACCACATGGTTGAGAACGATCGCGCGCATTTTGAGAAACCCTTAGCCGCGCCACGCCGAACCCTGGCGTAGGACTGGAAAATTCGGCTCGGCCCGCCGGAGCGGCCCGGCCTGACCTGCTAGCAAACCGTGGCTTGTCAGTTGGTTGCACACAGGCGTGCGGCTTGCAGCGATGCCGACGGATGAAAGAAATCACGTCATGACGGCCTTGAGATGCCTGAAGCTGCTTCTGTTGCTACCCATGCTGGCCGGCGCCACCAGCCCTGGCGCGTCTTCCTACACCGCTTCGGGCGACTTCATCGCGCCTTCGGATTACCGGGAGTGGGTGTTCATGAGCGCAGGACTCGACATGAGCTACAGCGAGGGAGCGCCCAGCCAGGGCGCCTCCGTGTTCGACAACGTCTTCGTCGATCCCACCGCCTGGCAAACCTTCAAGCGCACCGGTCACTGGCCGGACAGGACGATGTTCGCGATGGAAGCCCGTAACGCGGCCGGTCACGGTTCGATCAACCGCCACGGCCAGTTCCAGACCACGCAGCGCCTGGGCGTGGAGTTCCACATACGCGACGACACGCGTTTAAGGGCGGCTGGGCGTTCTTCGCGCAGGACGGCGGCACGGCCAGGCTCGTGCCGGCCACGGCCAATTGCTACGTCTGCCACGCCGCCCATGGCGCTGTGGACACCACGTTCACGCAGTTCTACCCGACGGCGAAGGTGATTGCGCTGAAGGCGGGTACTTTTGATAAATCGCGTGATTGAGGCGCGCCGTAAGGAAGGCCTTCTTTTTTGAAAAAAAGAAGCAAAAAACTTTTCTCTTCGAATTTGCAGCAACCGTTTGATCTCGGAAGCAGCCGACTGCTGCAAATGCGGAGGAACAAAAGTTTTTTGGTTCTTTTGTTCAAAAAAGAACTGCTTGCTTCCTACCTCTCACAACAACACTCCCTGCACAGCCTTAGGCGCCACCCGCCCAGCCAGTTTCGCGCAGTCCAGGGTCGCTCCCGGATGATGGTCCGCCGTCACGATGAACGGCATCAGCTTGGCCACCGGCAGGCGCAGGCGCGAGAGGTCGTCCATGCGTATGCGCCGGTGCCGCCGGGATGCCAGCAGGCGGTCCACGGTCTTCACGCCCAGCCCAGGCACGCGCAGCAGCATCTCCTTCGGCGCGCTGTTCAAATCCACCGGGAACAGCGCGCGGTGTTCCAGCGCCCAGGCCAGTTTCGGGTCGATCTCCAGACTCATGTTGCCGGCTGTGTCGGTCGCGAGTTCGTCGACCGCAAAGCCGTAGAAGCGCAGCAGCCAGTCGGCCTGGTACAGCCGGTGTTCACGCACCAGCGGCGCGGCTTTCGGCGGCAGGACGGAGGAGGAATCGGGTATCGGGCTGAACGCGGAGTAGTACACGCGGCGCAGACCATAGGAGCCGTACAGGTCCGTGCTCATCTGCATGATCGCGCGGTCCGAGCTGTCGTCCGCGCCCACGATCACCTGCGTGCTCTGCCCGGCCGGCGCGAAGCGTGGCGCTTTTTTCTCGGCGCGCGCCTCGTCGATGCGCAGGCGCATGCGGCCCATGGAGCGTTTGATGTCGCCGATGCTTTTCTCCGGCGCCAGCGCGCCCAGGCTGGCCTCCGTCGGCAATTCGATGTTTATGCTGAGCCTGTCGGCATATTTGCCGGCTTCGGCCATCAGCAGCGGGTCCGCGTCGGGTATCGTCTTGAGGTGTATGTAGCCGCGGAAGCCGTGCACTTCGCGCAAGGTGCGCGCCACGCCCACAACCTGCTCCATCGTATAATCCGGATTGCTGATGATGCCGGAGCTGAGGAACAGGCCTTCGATGCAGTTGCGGCGGTAGAAGCCCAGAGTGAGTTTGACCACCTCCTCGACGGTGAAGCGCGCGCGCTGCACATTGGAGGACCGGCGGTTTATGCAGTACACGCAGTCGTAGATGCAGGAATTGGTCAACAGAACTTTCAGCAGGGAGATGCAGCGGCCGTCCGGCGCGTAGGCGTGGCAGATGCCCATGCCTTCCGTCGAACCGACCCCGTCTTTGGCGCCGAGCGAACTGCGTTTGTCGGTGCCGGACGAGGCGCAGGACGCGTCGTATTTCGCCGCATCGGCCAGTATCTCGAGCTTGCGCAGCAAATCCATGAAGGACGGTGTTCCTGTTCGCACTCTGTTCTAGCCGGTTCAGCCGTTCGGCGTCGAGGGCCCTGAGGTCGAGAACCCTGAGCACAACGCAGGCGCCGGACCGCGGTCGCACGGTTCTCATGACCGATCCATTTGGGGCTGAACCCCCGGGCAAGCAAGAAAGTCCTTCTGTTTTGGCAAGCCACAAGCGGCTGGCGTGGCTTGCCGGAATGCGGCGATCGACACGCCCAGCCTGTCGCCCGGCAGGAAACATGATACGTCTGGGCAGGCCCAACCTCAGCCAAGATCCCGCCTGCGATGAACCACGGCTTTCCGGAACGGCCCGTCCCGCTGCGCGCCGCAACGCCGTCCCCGGACGTGCGCTCGCCGGAAGCTGCGGGCCCTGCCGCCGGCGTGTTCCTGCACACAGGCTGGCGAAGCAGCGGCACCTGGTTGTGGAGCCGCTTGCGTGAGCAGCCTTGCGTGCACGCCTTCTACGAGCCGTTGCACGAAGCCATCGCCACCTTGCGCCGTTCGGACATACCGAAGCTGCGGCCGGGCGCCTGGCGATCGCGCCATGGCGAGACCGCGCCGTATTTCGCCGAGTACGGCCCGCTCATCGCACCAGGCCGCGCCGGCGTGCCGCTCTACCAGCGCCGCTTCGCGTTCGACGGCTTCTTTCTCGACCCAGGCGAGGAAGACCCGGCGCTGGAGGCGTACCTGCGCGGCCTGCTCGCCGCCGCCGGCGGCACCGGCGGCGTGGCGGGCCAGGTGGCGGTGCTGAAATTCTGCCGCTCGCTCGGCCGCGTCGGCTGGATGGAGCAGCGGTTTCCCGGGATGTTGCACGCCGTGATGCTGCGTGATCCGCTGGAGCAATGGCGCAGCGGCCGCCGCCTGCTCACCGAGGAACGCAACCGCTACTTCACCCTGGCGCCCCTGCTCGTGCTCGCGCGCAACCCCGGCCACGCGCTCGTCCGCCAGGCCTGCCTGGCGCTGGACGTGCGCCTGCCGGTGCTGCGCAGCCCGGACATGGCGTACGGCGTGGAGACCGTCTGGCGCCACGTCAGCCGCCAGGATGCCGCCACGCAGTATCGCGGCTTCCTGGCCTACTGGACCGCCAGCGCGGTCGCCGCCCTGCAGAGCCGCGCGCTGCTGATCGACACGGCGCTGCTGGCGCGTGCCCCGGAGCATCGCGCGGAGGTGGAGGCCGCCTTCGCCGCCCGCCTGGGCGCGGCGATCGACCTCACCTACCGCGCCGCTGCAGCAACCGACATCGCCGGGCCGGGCGCCGGCGACGTGCGCCAGGCCC
>CAHJWU010000212.1 GCA_903643085.1 Rhodospirillales bacterium | reverse complement strand
AGGGCGTGCAGGTTACGCACCGCAACGTGGTCAATTTCCTGACCAGCATGCAGCAAGAGCCGGGCCTGGAAGCCGCCCTGCTCTCCTTCTGCACGCAGGATTACGCGGATTTCCAGATCATCGTCGGCGCGCAGGACAGGGCAGATCCCGCGTTGGACGTGGCCCGCCGCCTGCAGGCGCGTTTTCCGGCGCTGATTGACATAGTGGTGGACGGGGCGCTGCACGGGCCCAACCGCAAGATCAGCAACCTGATGAACATGCTGCCCGCCGCCCGCCACGAGACGCTGGTGTTCGGCGACAGCGACCTGCACGTGCGGCCGGACTACCTGCGCCAGGTGGTGGCCACCCTGATGACGCCGGGCACCGGCCTGGTCACCGCGATCTGCGGCGGCGAGGCGGTGCATCGCGGCATCGCGGGCGAGCTCGGCGCCATGCACATCTCGCACTCCTTCCTGCCCGGCGCCCTGCTCGGCGCCTCGGTCGGCCGGCAGGATTGCCTGGGGACCACCATGGCGATCAAGCGGCACACGCTGGAGCAGGCGGGCGGCCTGGCGGCGCTGGTGCCGCATCTGGCGGACGACAACCTGCTCGGCCGCCTGGTGCGGCAACTCGGCCTGGCGGTGCGCATCGCGCCGACGCTGCCGGTGGTCACCGTGCAGGAACGCTCGCTGCGCGCGGTCTGGCTGCACGAGCTGCGCTGGGCGCGCACCATACGCACCGTGGCGCCGGTGGCGCACGGCCTGTCCGTGGTGCAGTTCCCGCTCGTCTGGGCGTGGCTCGCGGTGCTCGTCTCGGCCGGCGGACGCGTCGAGATCGGCGTGTTCCTCCTGGTGTGGGCACTGCGCGCCTGGGTCGCCGACATCATCGACCTCAGCCTGCGGCGCCGGCGGGCGCGCCAGGCGGTGCCCAGCCGGGCGGCGCTGCTGCCGGTGCGCGACGCGTTGTCCGTGCTGGAGATCGCGGCCAGCTTCCTGGGAGACGCGGTGATCTGGCGGGGACACACGCTGCAGGCGAACCGGCGGGCGCAGGCGAGGGTGGTGGTGCCGGCAGGGTGAGAGAGGACCAGAAGCGGTCGTTTTCGGAAAGACTGCTTGCTTGAGGCGGGACGCGCCGGTCACCCGCAAGGCATTGCATGCCGTCTCGGCAGGCCTCGGCCTGGCAGGGCTTTTGCTCGCCACGCTGCTGGTCGGCTGGTTCGGCTTCGGCCGCGTGCTCGGTGGGGTGCTCTCCGTCGGCGCGCCCGGTTTCGTGCTTGTCTGCGCCTGGCAGATGGTCCTGTTCGCGGCTCTCGGGCTGGGCTGGTTCGTGCTGCTGCCGGCCGGCAGCTACTGGCGGCCATGGGTGGCGATCTGGGGCCGCATGGTGCGGGACGCAGCCGGCGGGCTGCTGCCGTTCTCCCTTGTGGGCGGGTTCGTGCTCGGCGCGCGCGCCGTCACCCTGCACGGTATCGCGTGGCCGCAGGCCACCGCCTCTACCGTGGTGGACCTCACGGCGGAGTTCATCGCCCAGATCGGGCTGGTGCTGATCGGGGTGGCGCTGCTTGCCGCGCGCCAGCCGCAGGCGGCGCTGCTCTGGCAGGTGGCGGCGGGCGTGGCGGCTGCTACGGTCGGCGGACTGGTCTTCGTCTGGCTGCAGCGAAGCGGCGCGAGGCCGTTGCTGCGGCTGAGCAGGCGCATGCTGGGCAACGCGTTTCCAAACCTGGATGGCCAGCTCTCTGCCGTGCAGCTCGGGGTGGCCGACATCTACGCCGAGCCCTGGCGCGTCGCACTCGCCCTGGCGTTCCACCTGGCCGCCTGGCTCGGCACAGGGATGGCCAGCTTCATCGCCTTCCGGCTGCTCGGCGCCGGCATCGGCCTTGCCGACGCGCTGGGCATAGAGGCGCTGCTGCATGCCGTGCTGGCCGCGGCGGTCCTGGTGCCCGGCTATGCCGGCGTGCAGGAGGCGGCCTATGCCGGCGTGGCCCCGCTGTTCGGCCAGCCCGCCGAGCTGGCGCTCGCGGTCTCCCTGCTGCGGCGCGCGCGTGACGTGGCGCTCGGCGTGCCCATCCTGCTGGCGTGGCAGCTGGCCGAGGCGCGGCGGGCCAGGCGGCAGGCAAACAGGCAAGGCCTGCTTCTCTGATAACGAAGCAGAAGCTGTCAGGCCAGCGGAGCCTGTCAGCCCGCCCGACAGATGGGGTCCGGGGCTCCGAGGCCCCGTCACGCGACTGCGTGCTTTGCACGACGGGGTCTGGGGCAGAGCCCCAGGCTTGCTTACAGAACACCCGCCAATCGGCCCGACTGGCGATCATCCCCGCCTACCGCGTTCGTTAACCCGCCGCTGATAGCGTCTGCGCGAAGAGCGTGGAGTGGTCGTGGTGCGCGGTGCGGCACGCAAGAAGGACCTGTTCTGGCCGGTCGTGCTGCTGGCGTTCGCAGTCGTGGCCGGCGTGGCTTGCGCGGGCCTGACCCTGGTCAGCGAGTTTGACCGTGCGGCGGCCCGGCGCGAGCAGAGCGTGGTGGCGAACGGCATACGCGGCCGGATGAACGAGGTCGCGCATCTGACCGATCTCGAAGTCGTCTGGGACGATGCGGTGCGTCACCTGGATAATCGTTTCGATGCCGACTGGGCGCGGGACAACATCGGGACGTTCCTCTGGCAGAACAGCCGCTTCGAGGATTCGTTCATCCTGGCGGCGGACGATCACCCGATCTTCGCCGCCTATCGCGGACATGCGGCGGACGCGGGTCTCTACACCCTGTTCGCAGACGGCGCGCCGTCGCTTGTCGCCGCGGTGCGCAGGGAGGAGGCGCGTCGGGGCGCGGCGGCCGCGCGTCCGCGACTGGGCGAGCTCGTGACCGATCCGAACACCGCCAGCGCGCTGGCCGCGGTCAAGGGTGCCATCTTCATCCTTTCGGCAACCGCGGTCGAATCCGATTTCGGCAAGGCCGTTTTGCGCGGCAGGCGGGCGCCGGTCGTGGTGACGGCGATGCCGCTGGACAGACGCTTCATAGAGGGCTTTGCGCAACGTTTCCTGCTCGATGACGTCCATCTCCACACCGGCTCGCAGGCGGCCAGGCAAGGCATGGGCTATGTCGATTTCCACAACGATCGCGGGCAATACGTGGCAACGCTCACCTGGGCGCCGCAGACGCCCGGCCGCACGCTGCTCCGCCGGATGGGTGTGCCGGCGCTGTGCGTGCTTATGGGATTGTCGGCCTGCATCGTGTGGCTGTACGCGCGGGCGCGGCAGGCCGCCCGCGAACTCGTCGCCAGCGAGGCGCGTGCCACCCACCTGGCCTACCATGACGGCCTGACCGGATTGCCTAACCGCGCCCTGTTTCAGGACAGGCTGGGACACGCCCTGAAACAGTTGCCGCGCACCGGCGGAGCCCTGGCCGTGTACTGCCTGGACCTGGACCGGTTCAAGGCGATCAACGACACCCATGGCCACCACGTCGGCGACGAGCTCATCCAGAAAGCGGGCCGCATCATGGCGTCGCTTTGCCGCGCCCAAGACACCGTCGCCCGGCTGTCCGGCGACGAGTTCGCCATCATCATGAGCCCGGCGACGGCCGCGGCCGCCGTGAACCTGGCGGCCCGGCTGACGGAGGCCCTGCGTGCGCCGATCGCGCTTCAGGTCGGCAGCGTGTTCATCGGGTGCTCGGTGGGCGTGACCATCGTCAGCGACGCGGGTCTGGGCGCGGCGGACGTGTTGCGCCAGGCCGACCTCGCCCTCTATTGCAGCAAGGAGGCGGCCAGGGGCCAGTTCTGTTTCTTCCAGCCGGAGATGGATGTGGCCGTCCAGATGCGCCGCGCGCTGGAGGCGGATCTGCGGGCCGCGCTGGCCGAGGGGACGCTGTGGATGGCCTATCAGCCGCAGGTGAACAACCGTACGGGGCTGACCGGGGTGGAGGCGCTGATGCGCTGGCGCCATCCCGGCCGCGGTGACATCAGCCCGGCGGTGTTCGTGCCGGTGGCCGAGGAGTGCGGCCTGATTGTGGAGCTGGGGATGTACGCGCTGCGCCGCGCGTTCGAGGACAGCAGGCGCTGGAAAAGCCTCAGGATCGCGGTCAACATCTCGGCCAAGCAGCTGCGCATGAAGAACTTCGTCAGCCAGGTGATGGGCCTGGTGTCCGAAATGGGCGTGGACCCCCGCCGGTTCGAGCTCGAGATCACCGAGGGCATCCTGCTCGGCGACGATCCCGACACCCACGCGATGCTCTGCGCGCTCCGCGAGCACGGCTTCGAGCTTGCGTTCGACGATTTCGGGACCGGCTATTCCAGCCTCAGCTACCTGCGGCGCTACCCGATCAACCGGGTGAAGATCGACCAGTCCTTCACCGCGAACCTGGGCGTGTCGGACGATGCGGAGGCGTTCATCGTGGCGATCGTGCGGCTGGCGCGGGCACTGGGGCTCTCGGTGATCGCCGAGGGGGTGGAGACGGTGGCGCAGCAGCAGCGCCTGATGGCCGCCGGCTGCACGGACATGCAGGGCTACCTGTTCAGCAGACCGGTGCCCGCCGCGGAGATCGACCGGCTGTGGGCTGAGCCGCGGCGGACGATACTGGCGGCTTGATCGCGGAGGGGGGGGAGAAAGCAGGGCCTTCTTTTTTGAAAAAAAGAAGCAAAAAACTTTTGCTCCCGCTTGCACGCAAGTGAGGGCTGGTCCTGCAAGCACGCGCACCTGCAGAACCTGAACACGCGGTTGCGCAGGCGCAGGAGCGACAGTTTGCTTCTTTCGAATAAGAAGCCCTTGCTGTCTGGCCTTACACGTTCAGCCCGTGATCGCGCGCCCAGGCCGCCACGGGCTCGCGCAGGCTGGAATGCGAGGCGGCCGTCCGCTTCAGCGTCACCATGAACTCCCGGAACGCGCCCAGGTCCAGGGCGGTCAGCGCCTGCTTCACCGGCAGCAGACTGCTGGCCGACATCGACAGGCACTCCACGCCCAGCGCCAGCAGAACGGCGGCGTCCAGCGGGCGGGAGGCGGCCTCGCCGCAAAGCGAAAGCGGCGTGCCGGCCGCTAGGGCCGCGTCGCTGACCTGGCGGACCAGGCGCAGGACGGGGGCGGAGAGGAAGTCGTAGCGCTCGGCCAGGGCCGGCGTGCCGCGGTCGGCGGCGAAGACGAACTGCACCAGGTCGTTGCTGCCTATGGAGACGAAATCGGCCTCTGTCATCAGCTCGGGCAACTGCCAGAGCAGAGCGGGTATCTCCAGCATGGTGCCGATCGAGAGCCTGGCCGGCGCCGGACGCACGCGCGCGGCTTCGGCGTAAAGCAGGCCGCGCGCCTGGCGGAACTCGCTGATGTTGGCCACCATCGGGAACATCACGCTGAGCGGGCGGCCGGCGGCGGCGAGCAGCATGGCGCGCAGCTGCCGGCGCAGGACGGCCGGGCGGTCCAGCCCCACGCGCAGGCTGCGCCAGCCCATCGCCGGGTTCTCCTCCTCGCCCTTCGGGCTGTCCGGCAGCAATTTGTCGCTGCCCAGGTCCAGCGTGCGGAAATGCACCGGGCGGTCGCCGGCCACGTCCAGCACGCGGGCGTAGATGGCGGTCTGCTCGGCGATGTCCGGGATGCAGCCGCGCGCCATCATGGCGATCTCGGTGCGGAACAGGCCGATGCCGTCCGCCCCGGTGACGCGCAACTGGTCCAGCTCCAGCGCCAGCCCGGCGTTCATCATCAGCCTGAAGGCGTGGCCGTCTTTGGTGGCCGACGGTGCGTCGCGCAACTGCGCCCAGGTGGCGCTGCGTATCGCGCGCGCGCGAAGCGCCACGTCGTAGGCGGCGCGCACGCCGGGATCAGGCCGCAGGATCAGCGTGCCCTCGTCGGCGTCCAGCACCGCCTCGTCGCCGGCCTCGGCCGCGTCCATGGCAC
>CAHJWU010000211.1 GCA_903643085.1 Rhodospirillales bacterium | reverse complement strand
ACGCGCCGCGAGGAGCTGGCCACCCCCGCCGCCACCTCTACGCCGCCCTGAACACCAGCTGACCCCACCCACCAGGCCGCAAACCCCAACCCCGCAACCACCAACCCCACCCCAAACAAGGCAACACCCGCCCCCAGCCCCGTTTCCCGAACACCGCGAACCTCTCTAAAAGCCAGGACCCGGCCCCCGCCGGCGAACCCGCTTTGCCCGAGGTCGCCCCATGCTCGCCAGAGTCCTAGCCCTCACTTTGCTGACCGTCCCGGCCACCGCCGGCACGCTGGAGGACGCGTATCAAACGCTCCACCAGGCAAGGATCGTCGACCTCACCCACACCTTCGCCCCGGGCATCCCGCATTGGAAAGGCTTCCATAACGAGCAGGTCCAGACCCTCTACACCTATGACAAGGCCGGCTTCCTCGCCCAGGAATTCAGCCATCCCGGCCAATGGGGCACCCACATCGACCCGCCGGCCCACTTCCACGCCGGCCTGCGCACCGTGGACCAGATCCGCCCGGACGAAATGCTCCTCCGCCTGGTGGTGCTGGACATCCACCAGCGCGCCGCCACCAGCCCGGACACCACCGTAACCATGGCGGACGTCCACGCCTGGGAAGAGCGCCACGGCCCCATCCCAGAAGGCGCCTTCGTCGCGCTGCGCACGGACTGGTCGCACCGCTGGCCCAGCAACGAAGCCATGCAGAACGCCGACGCCCACGGCACCCTGCACTACCCGGGCTGGAGCCTCCCCGTCCTCAAATACCTCTACGAGACCCGCCACATCACCGCCTCGGGCCATGAAACCACGGACACCGACCCCGGCCTGGCCGTCACCCGCGACGATTACGCGCTCGAGGCCTACGTCCTCGGCACCAACCACTACCAGATCGAGATGCTGGCGAACCTGGACCAGGTCCCCGAAAGCGGCGCCCTGGCAATCGTGCTCTTCCCCAAGCCGCTCGCCGGCTCCGGCTTTCCCGCGCGCGTCCTGGCTGTTCTGCCGTAAAGGCAAGCAGTTCTTTTTCGAGAAAAAGAACCAAAAAGCTTTTACTCCCTGTCGGCGAACGTTTCAGCACTCGCCGGCAGGGACCAGAAGTTTTTTGCTTCTTTTTTTCAAAAAAGAAGGCCTTGCTTGCCTTCCCCACCGCCCGAGGGGCCCGTGCGCTACACTCACTCAATGCCCCCGCCCGAATCGCACACCCGCACCCTATGGCTCATGGGCGCTTTCGGCTTCCTCAGCGGCCTCCCCCTCTCGCTCACCGCCTTCACCCTGCAGCTCTGGTTCACCACCTTCGGCATCTCTGTCCATGCCATCGGCCTGACTGCCTGGCTGGGCCTCCCCTACACCCTCAAATTCCTCTGGTCCGGCTTCTTTGACCGTCTCCCCCCGGCCCCGCTCGCCCGCCTGGGCCGCCGCCGCGGCTGGCTCCTCCTCGTGCAGCCTTTGCTCGCCGCCGCCGCTCTGGCCATCGCGCTGAGCAACCCCGCCCAGGCCCCCGCCACCACGATCCTCGCCGGCCTGGCGCTCGCCTTTTTCTCCGCCAGCCAGGACATACTCATAGACGCCTGGCGCATAGAGACCTTTCCCGAACGCCTGCAGGGGTCCGCCCTGGCCACCTATGTCTGGGGCTACCGGGGTGCGATGCTCACCTCCACCTCCGGCGCCCTCTGGCTGGCCCACGCCTTCGGCTGGCGCACCGCCCTTCTGAGCCTCGCCGCCCTCCTGGCCGCGGGCGTGAGCATCACCCTTCTGGCCCCGGTCGCCATCGCCCTGCCCCGCCTCGCCCGCCTGCCAGGCTGGCGCGCCGGCATCGAGGCTGCCTTTCTCGCGCCGTTGCGAGACTTCCTGACCCGCCCCGGTGCTGCCGCCGTGCTCGCCTTTGTCATCCTTTTCCGCCTGGGCAAGGTCTTCGCAGACGGCTCGGCCGCCGCCTTCTACCGCTACGGCGCAGGCTTCACCGCACAGGCGATAGGCAGCGCCAATTTCTATGGCTGGTTCGGCACCCTGGCCGGCGCCGCCGCCGGCGCCTGGCTCGTCCTGCGCCTGGGCACCCTGCGCGCCCTCTTGCTGACCGGCGCCCTGCAAGCGCTGTCCTTGGGCCTGTACCTGCTCCTCCTGACCACCGGCCCCAGCCAAGCGGCACTCATCGCCAAGATGGTCCTGGAGAACCTGGCGGGCTCCGCGGCCGACATGGCCTTCCTCACCTACGTCTCCGCGCTCTGCTCCACCGCCTACACCGCCACCCAATACGCGCTGCTCTCCTCGCTGGCCGCGCTGGCCTTCCACACGCTGGGCGGTTTGTCCGGCTACGCCGCCGAGGCCCTCGGCTACCGCCTGTTCTTCATCGCCACCATGCTCGCCAGCACCCCCGCCCTCCTGCTTCTGTTGCAGTTGCGCCGCACCCAGCACCGCCAGCCAGCCTGACACAGGCGAGACCGTCGACCCGGGCGCCCAGGCCGGCCGCCACGCCGCCGCGCGCCCGCCAAACGCCAGCAAGTCCCGGCGTAGTCGCAATAGTGCGCGTGCGAACTGAGCTTACCCGGACCGGCGCCGCGTTTGTGCGCAACCAGAAGACCTGCACAGCAAATCCGGCCGGCAAACGCCCATGATGCCGATCTGCCGCACCTATTGCGGCATTTCCGCACCGCTTTCGAAAGCACAAACATCTCGTTACGTTTTCGAACAATAAACGGAGATTGCGAAATACCAAGCCAGCTTACCTTTATGCCGCGTTTACACGCCGCAGACGGACATCTTCATCGCCGCGCGGATTTTCTGCTTGCCAAGACCGCCATCTGTAGTCTCAATGCAGGCACATCACAGACACGCGACCAAGCACACACCAGGGAACCCTGTCCGGAGACACCATGCGCGTATCCAGTCTGCGCCTGACCACGGCCCTGATATTCTGCCCCCTGCTGGCCAGCGCCGGCCTGGCGCCAGCCAGATCCCCGCGATGCACGCCGGCTCCGCCTACACCGAAAGCGGCCAGGCCAGCTGGTACGGTCCGCGACATGACGGCCTGCGCACCACCAGCGGCGAGCGCTTCGACAGCAGCAAGATGACCGCCGCCCACGCCAGCCTGCCGCTCGGCAGCTACGTGCGCGTCACCGACACCAGCACCGGCCACTCAATCGTGGTGCGCGTCAACGACCGCGAGCCGCCGCACGGCGTACGCTGCATTGACCTCAGCCACGCCGCCGCCGCCAGGCTGGGCTTCGCCGCACGCGGCGTGGCGGACGTGACGCTCGCCCAGATCAGCGCCGAGGAGGCCCAGGGCGCCGGCGAGGAGCTCGCGGAGGCGCCAGAGGACGCGGCCGCCGCCGATCCGGCCCGTCCTATTGCGCCACATGGTCGGCGACATAGGCACCGCGCGCACCGATAGGCTTGTCCGCACCTGACGTGCTGTCATGCACGGTCTGCAGTTCCAGTTCCGCGTTCAGCTCGGCGCCCACCAGCACCGCCAGCGCGCTGACGTAGAACCACATCATCACGCCGACCACCGCGCCCAGCGGCCCGTATGTGGCATCGTAGCTGGCCAGGTGCTCCACATAGAAGCTGAACAGCGCAGAGACGATGAGCCAGAGCACCGTCGCCACCACCGACCCCGGCGTGACCCAGTGCCACGACGCCGCGTTGCGCGAGGGCCCGAACCGGTATAGCAGCGACAGCGCGAGCAGCACGAAGACCACCAGCGCCCCGAGGCTGGTCAGCCGCGCCACCGTCGCCCCATAGGTGGAGATGCCGAAGAACCCGATGAACGCCGGCAGCAGGACCAGCGCCGCCAGGCCGATCACCGCGGCCAGTATGGCGCCCAGCGTCATGCCCAGCGCGGTGAGCTGGAAGCGCACGAAGCTGCGCTGCTCGCGCTCCTCATAGGCCAGGTTCAGCGCCCCCAGGATGGATTTGGTGCCGGTGGAGGCGGACCACAGCGCGATCATGATGCTGACGAGCAGGCTGAACGTCAGCGTGCCGGCCGGCTTGCTGACCAGGAGGTTCACCCGGTCCGCGATCAGGTGGAACGCGCTCGCCGGCAGCAGATCGCGCAACACCTGCATCTGCGGCCCCACCGTCGCCGGATCGAAGGCGAGGCCGTAGATGGAGACCAGCATGGAAATCGCCGGAAACAGCGCCAGGGTGGCGTAGAACGCGCAGCCCGCGGCGCACAGCGAGATACGGTCGGTGATCACCTCGCGCGCGGTTCGCGCGATCACCCGGCGCCAGCCGGCCCAGGGTATCTCCAGCGGGTGCCTGGCCAGCCGGCCGAGCCGCTCCGCATCCGGCTTGCGCGCGATGGCCGCCGCGCTGACCATGTCGCCCCTGGCGCGCAGCACGGGTCCGGCCGGGGCTGCTTCGTCCGGCTCCATAACTGTTTCTCCAGATATGGCGGGTAACGTGGGTGCGAGGGGCGTGGTTGCTTGACGGGGCGCGGAGGCGCAAAGCAAGAAAGCAAGCAGTCCTTTTTTGAAAAAAAGGACCAAAAAACTTTTTCTCTCACGCATTTGCACCAGCCGAATTCGTCCGGATATGCCTCTCGGCGGCAGCAGCGCCGGGACAAAAGTTTTTTGCTTCTTTTTTTCAAAAAAGAAGGCCTTCCTCCCTTCCTTGCCGGAGCCGCCGCCGCGATGACGCCCAAGATCGACCGCTACCTGCAGGCCGAGCAGCCCGCCACGCCCTGCCTCGTGCTGGACCTGGACCGGGTGGAGGAAAACTTCACCGCCATGCGCACCGCCTTTCCGGACGCGCACATCTACTACGCGGTGAAGGCCAACCCCGCCGTTCCCGTCCTGCGCCGCCTGGTGGCGCTGGGCAGCAGTTTCGACGCGGCGAGCTGGGAGGAGATCGCCCTCTGCCTGCAGGCCGGTGCCCCGCCGGCGCGCATCTCGTTCGGCAACACCATCAAGAAGGCCGCCTCCATCAGGCGCGCCCACGAGGCCGGGATCGGCCTGTTCGTGTTCGACTGCGCGCCGGAGCTGGAGAAGATCGCCGCCCACGCGCCAGGCGCCAAGGTGTTCTGCCGGCTGCAGGTGGGCACCGCCGGCTCCGTCTTCCCGCTGTCGCGCAAGTTCGGCACCGGCATGGACATGGCGGCCGAGCTGATGGTCCGCGCGCGTGACCTCGGGCTGGAGCCCTACGGCCTGTCGTTCCACGTGGGCAGCCAGCAGGTGCAGGCCGAGGCGCACGAGGCGGCAATCGGCCAAGTGGCCATGCTGTTCGACGAGCTGGACCGCGCCGGCATCAAGCTGCGCATGATCAACCTCGGCGGCGGCTTCCCCACGCGCTACGGCGAAGAGATCCCGGCCGTCAGCGCGTTCGCCGGCGGCATAGACCGCGCGCTGCGCTTCCACTTCGGCAACGCGCAGCCGCAGGTGTTCCTGGAGCCCGGCCGCTACATGGTGGGCGACGCCGGCCTGGTCAGCACGGAAGTGGTCCTCGTCAGCCAGCGCCTGAAAACTGACGAGTTGCGCTGGGTCTATCTCGACATCGGCCGCTTCGGCGGCCTGGCCGAAACCGAGGGCGAGGCAACCCGCTATATGATACGCACGCCTTACAACGGCGCCGAGGACGGACCGGCGGTGGTGGCCGGCCCGACCTGCGACAGCATGGACATCCTGTACGAGAAACAACCCTACTGGCTGCCGCTGGCGCTGAAGGCGGGCGACCGGGTGGAGATACTGGCCGCCGGCGCCTACGTGACGACGTATGCGTCCACGGGTTTCAACGGATTTCAGCCGCTGGCGGAGCATTACATCTGAGGCAGGCAGGCAGGTCTTTATCTGGAGGTCCTTGAAATCTTGTGCACACTTGGTGGGGGTGGTGGAGATGGTCAGGATTTGGAAATTTGTTGTCTC
>CAHJWU010000210.1 GCA_903643085.1 Rhodospirillales bacterium | reverse complement strand
TTCAATTACGGACCACAGCATGACCCGCGACAGCGACACCATCCTCCGCAGCGTCCTCGGCGACACGCTGCAGACCGGCGCCCTGCGCGCCATCCTGCTTGAGGCGATGCGTTTCGACCCGTTGGCGCCGGCGCTGCCGCGCGTGGCGCTTGCCGACGCCACGATCGCGCGTGGCACAAGCCGGGCCACGCGCGTGCACAAGGGTGCCACAGTGCTGGTGGGCTTCGCCTCCGCCATGATGGACGAGCGGCGCATCGCCGATCCGCGCGCCTTCCGGCCCGGCCGCCTGCCGCACGAATACATCCATTTCGGCCAGGGCCTGCATGAATGTTTCGGCCTGCACATCAACGGCGCGACGCTGCACCGCATGCTGAAGCCGTTGCTGCGCCGGCCTGGTCTGCGCCGTGCCGCCGGAGCAGAGGGAAAATTGCGCAAGCGCGGGATCTTCGCGGAGCGGCTTGTCGTGGTGCATGACTGAAGGGAGCAGGGCCTCTTTCTTGCAAAAGCAGAAGAATTCTTGCAGAAGCAAAACACTTTGTTCCTGCCGCAATACGGACGCGCGGGTGTTCCGGGACACGCGAAGGCGCCTTGGCAGCGCGGACGCAAGAGTTCCTTTTTGCCAGAGACCAGGCCCTGTCTGCCTAGAACTCCGCCAGGCTCAGGACGTTTCCGTCGGGATCGAGGAACCACGCCACGCGGGAACCGCCATCGGGCGCGCGCCAGATCCCCAAGGCATCCTGCCCGAAGCCATCATACGTCTTGAACACCACCCCTGCGTCCCGCAGCCCGCGCACGCTCGCCTCGATATCCGCCACGTTCCAGCCGAGCACCGTGTGGCCTGCCGCCACGTGCCCCGGCATGGTCGCCAGGCGCATCATGGTTCCGTTCAGGTCGAACACCGCCGCGAAATCGTCCTCGCCGGTCATCCGGAACCCGAGCACGCCGGTGTAGAACGCCACCGCGCGCGCCCTGTCGCGGGTGACGATGAACGCCATCGTTTTGGCAGAAGGCGGAAGGCCCATCGCAGCATCCTCCGATCACCCGGACTATCATCGTCCAAACATGAAGCTCACGCAAAGCGGTCCGGTTGGTCTGGACGCGTATCCGTTTTGCAGTAACGTCCGGCCGCAAACAGCCCAGAGGTCCGCTACGTGAAACGTCTCCGCCTGGCCGCAGCCCTTCTCGCCAGCACCGCTTTGGCGGGGCTGGCTCCGATGGCCCGCGCCGCCATACCGCGTTTCCCGCAGCCCACCGCGTCCGGCGTGGTGTTCGTGGCGGACGGCAACATCTGGGAGGTGCCGCGCGCCGGCGGCACGGCGGTGCGGCTCACCAGCGCGCCTGGGCAGGACCTGCTGCCCCGTGTCTCGCCTGACGGCAAATGGATCGCCTACACCGAAGCCGGCAACGCCGGCACGGATGTCTGGGTGATTCCCGCGGCGGGCGGCCCCGCCAGGCGCCTGACCTTCCACCCCACGGTGGAAGCCGGCACCGGAGGGCGCCACGCGCCGGACAACATGGTGGTCACCTGGACGCCGGATTCCACCGCCGTGGTCTACCTCTCGAAAGCCAACCAGTGGAACGGCTGGATCGCCGAGGCCGACGCCGTGCCCGTATCCGGCGGCGCCCCGGTGAAGCTGCCGGTCGACACCGCGGTGGGCCTGCTCACCTACGGCCCGGACGGCCACAGCATCGCCTACAACCGCATCTTCCGGAACTTCCGCACCTGGAAGCGCTACAACGGCGGCCTCGCCCAGCAGGTGTTCACCTACGACCTGGCCAGCCGCCAGCTCACCCAGATCACCCACTGGTCCGGCACCAACACCTCGCCAATGTGGGTCGGCCGCAGGATCTACTACCTGTCGGACCAGGACCAGGCCCGCCGCGCCAACATCTGGTGCTACGACCTCGACACCAAGCAGACCCGCGAAGTCACCCACTTCACCGATTACGACATCGACTTTCCCGCCTACGGCAGCGGCGCCATCGCCTTCCAGCAGGGCGGCCGTCTCTACACCATGGACCTGCCGTCCGAGCAGCTGCACGCGGTCCCGGTCGTCCTGCCTGACGACAACACGCGCACCCGTACGCACGTGGCCGAGGTGCGCGACATGCTGCGCGACAAGGACATGGCGCAGCAGGTGGATTACGCGCTCAGCCCGAACGGCAAGCGCGCGGTCTTCTCCGCCCGCGGCGACATCTTCAGCACCCCCGCCGAACACGGCGCCACCCGCAACCTGACCGACACGCAGAACGCCGACGAGGACCACCCGGTCTTCTCGCCGGACGGCCGCACCATCGCCTACACCACGGACATCAACGCCAACCAGCAGATCGCCACGCGCCCCGCAGAAGGTGGCGCGGAAAAGCTGCTCACCAGCTTCACCAGCGGCTACCTCTACGGCCCGGTTTGGTCGCCTGACGGCAAGACCCTGGCCTTTTCGGATGGCGCGCACCGCCTGTGGGCCGTGGCCGCCGGTGGCGGCGCCCCGCGCCAGATCGCCCAGGACAGGCTCAGCGAAATACACGACCAGGCATTCTCGCCGGACAGCCGCTGGCTCGCCTTCAGCATGGCCACCCGCTACCACCAGCGCCGGCGCGACCTCTATCTGTTCGAGCTGGCGTCAGGAAAACTCACCCGCCTGGGCGCAGGCAACGGCACCGACGCCAGCCCCGTCTGGTCGCCGGACGGCAGATACCTCTACTTCCAGTCCAGCCGGCACGAAAACACCGTTCTCTCCGACACCGAGTTCGATTTCGCCATACTGAAATCGGCCGGCATCTACGCCATCCCGCTCGCCAGCAACACGCCGTCTCCGCTCGCCCCGCAATCGGACGAAAGCGCCGCGCCCGCCGCCGAGGATGCTGCCAAGCCCAAAGACCGGACGGCGAAACCCGCCTCCGTGCCGCCCATACGCATCGACCTCGACCGCATGATGGACCGCGCGGTCGAGATACCCGTCGAGCCCGCCAACATCGCGCAGATGGACGCCACCGGGCAGAAGATTTTCTACCTCACCCAGCCGATCTCGCTCATCGAAGGCAACCTCAAGGGCGAGAAATCCGCCTTGCACGTCTATGACCTTGCCAAGCGGAAGGACGAGGTGGTCGCCGAGGACGTGGACAGCTACGCCCTGGCACTCGACGGCGCCCACGTGCTGATACAGCACGACAAGGACTACACCGTGCTTGCCGCCAAGCCGGACGCGGAAAAAGACCACGACGAAACCCACAAACTGGACCTCTCGCATCTGCGCATGGTCGTCGATCCGCGCGCGGAATGGGCGGAGATGTTCAACAACGCCTGGCGCCTGGAACGCGACCTGTTCTACTCGCCGGTTATGAACGGCCAGAACTGGCAGGCGATACACGACAGCTACGCCAGGCTCGTGCCGCTGGCCGGCTCGCGCGAGGACCTGAATTACATCATCGGCCAGGTGAACGGCGAGATCGGCAACTCCCACACCTATGTCGGCGGCGGCGATGACGGCGACACCTCGCCCAAGATCCACCCCGCTTTGCTGGGCGTGGACTGGGCACTGGACGCAGCCTCCGGCCGCTACAGGATCGCCGCCATCTACCCCGGCGACAACACGCGCGAGGACTACCGCAGCCCGCTCGCCGAACCCGGCCTGGCGGTCCACGCCGGCGACTACGTGCTGGCGATCGACGGCCAGAAGCTGCAGGCGCCCGCGACCCCGGACAGCCTCCTCCAGCTCTCCGACCCCAAGGAGCCCATCGACCTCACCATCGCCGACTCCCCCGCCGGCGCCACGCGCGAGATCCGTGTGACCCCCGTGCAGAAGGAGATGAGCCTGCGCGAACAGGCCTGGATCACCCATAACCGCGAAATGGTGGACCGCCTCTCCGGCGGCCGGGTCGGCTACGTCTACATGTCCGACATGGAGCAGCTCGGCCTGCAGCAATTCGTCCGCCAGTTCTACAGCCAGCTGGACCGCCAGGCGCTGATCATGGACGACCGCTGGAACGGCGGCGGATTCGTGGCTCCCATGGCCCTGGAGCGCCTGCGCCGCGTGCTCGTCTCGCTGGGCGTCAACCGCGAAAGTGCGACCAGCACCGAGCCTAACGAGATGGTAGGCGGCCCGAAGATCGCGTTGCTGAATCACTGGTCCGCGTCGGACGGCGACATCTTCCCGTTCCTGTTCCAGCGCTACCATTTGGGCAAGCTGCTCGGCACCCGCTCCTGGGGCGGCGTGCGCGGCATACGCGGCAACTGGAAGATGATGGACGGCGGCTACGTCACCATTCCCGAGGACGCGATGTACTTGCCGGACAGCACCTGGGCGGTGGAAAATCACGGCGTGGACCCAGACATCGAGCTGGAGAACGAGCCCGCCGACCTGCTGGCCGGCCACGACAAGCAGCTCGAGACCGCGGTGCGACTGATGGTGCAGGCGATCGGCAACACGCCCGCCGGGCTGCCCGCGCCGCCGGCGTTGCTGCCGCCTTATCCGGCATCCGGGATCGTGAAGCCGCAGCCTTGAGGCAAGGGTAAGCAAGACCTTCCTTTTTGCAAAAAAGAAGCAAAAAACTTTTGTCGCTGTCGCCTGCATAAGGGTGGTGTCTGGTTCTGCCAGTGCGTGCATTGGCATGACCCGCGCGGGCCGTGGTGCAGGCGGGAGAGCAAAAGTTTTTTGGTCCTTTTTTCAAAAAAGGACTGCTTGCTTTTCTGAACACTCGCCGGCGAGCAAACATATGATCCGCACCGGCTACGACGCCTGGATCATGCTCGATTTGACCAGACAGGTGCGCTGATCGGGACCAAATTGTAATGTCCATCCGCATCTGCCCGGGCTGGCGTCGGCGCCTGAGGTCGATCGTTTCAGATGCCTGGTCGGAGTGAGAGGATTCGAACCTCCGGCCCCTGCGTCCCGAACACAGTGCTCTACCAGGCTGAGCTACACTCCGGCCGAGGCGCGGCTATAGCGGGGTGTCCCGCCTGGCGCAAGGCTGCCCGGTCCGGGACAAGGCGGGCAGGGCTTCTGGTTCGAGAGGAGTGAACCTCCCGTCTACCTACGGTGCAGCTGGCGATTTCAGGCCACAAGGGGATGAAAGCTTTGCAGTCGCGGGCGAAGGTGGTTTTTTCCCTTGACGGAGCGGCTGGCAATCACCTTGTATCAGGCTTCAACAATCGAAAGGAGGTGATCCAGTGTCTCATTGTGTCATGAAGCCGAGCGCCGTCGCGACGTGGAGCAACACTGCCGAGGTCACCTCAGCGGGTTAATCCCACTGGCGAGGCGGCCGGTAGGCCGTCACACAATGCGAAGGCTCCTGGACTCTGTCCCGGAGCCTTCGTTGTTTCGGGCGCACGGGTGATGCTTTGAAGGCGGGCGTTCAACCGGACGGACACCTCAAAAACGCCTAGCCGCCCTCCTGTCTCACAACCGCCCGGCATCCGCCACCGACGCCGGAGCCGGCGCCCGCAGGCGCGCCATCACCGCGTCCACATCCGCCACAACCTCGTACAACCCGCGCGCGCTTGCCGACGCGAAGCCGTCCTGCATCGCAGCCTCGAACGCGCCCAGCAGCCCGTCCGCCCAGCCGCCGACGTTGCAGATCAGCACAGGCTTGTCGTGCAACCCCAACTGCCGCCAGGTGATCACCTCCACGGTCTCGTCCAGCGTCCCCAACCCGCCAGGCATCGCCACGAACGCGTCCGCGCAATCGAACATACGCCGCTTGCGCGTGTGCATGCTGTCGGTGATCTCCAGCGTGGACAGCCCGGTATGGGCCACTTCCAGGCGCGTCAGGAACTCCGGGATCACGCCCAGCACCTCGCCGCCGGCTGCCAGCGCCGCGTCGGCCACGGCACCCATCAGCCCGACCCGCCCGCCGCCATAG
>CAHJWU010000209.1 GCA_903643085.1 Rhodospirillales bacterium | reverse complement strand
CAGCAGCTTGTCGCCGCTGAACGCCACCAGGTCCGTCCCTGCCGCCAGGCTCTCGCGCACCGTGGGCTCCAGCTGCGCCATCCCGCCAGGCAGCCTGGCCAGCGTGCCGCTGCCCAGATCGTCCAGCAGCAGCACGCCGCGCACGCGCGCCAGTCCGGCCAGCTCGGCCAGGCTCGCCTCCGCGGTGAAGCCGACCATGCGGAAATTGCTCTGATGCACCTTCAGCAGCAGCCGGGTGCGCGGGGTTACCGCCGCCGCGTAGTCCGCCAGCCGCGTCTTGTTGGTGGTGCCCACCTCCACCAGCCGCGCCCCGCCGCCGGCGATGATGTCCGGAATGCGGAAACCGCCGCCGATCTCCACCAGCTCGCCGCGCGAGACGATCACTTCCCCCGCGGGAGCGTCGCCGTCCGGCCCGGCAAGCGCGGTGAGCGCCAGCAGCAGGGCGGCGGCGTTGTTGTTGACCGCGAGCGCCGCCTCGGCCCCCGTCAGCCGGCAGAGCAGCGCCTCCGCCCCCTCGCCGCGATGCCCGCGCCGGCCTGTCGCCAGATCGTATTCCAGGTTGCAGGCGCCGTGCCCCGCCTCCAGGGCCGCCCGCAACGCCGCGTCCGCCAGCGGCGCCCGGCCCAGATTGGTGTGCACCACGATGCCGGTGGCGTTGATCACCCTGCGCAGAACCGGCGCGTCCGCCGCGCGCGCGGCGGCCACGATCGCAGCGTCCCCGGGCACGCTGTCCTGCCGGCCTGCCGCGATCTCCGCCCGCAGATGCGCCAGTTGCGCACGCAACGCGTCCGCCAGGCCGGCGCTCGCCCCGGGATGTTCCAGCAGCCGCTGCACCGAGGGGAGTGCGCGGAGAGCGGCGGCGCCCGTCATCGAGCCATCGGCCATGTCCGTCCTAAGCGTGAAGAAGCCCCAGGGGTCGGCACCCTCGCCACCCGGGCAGACCTGTGCCTATGCTGACGCCGGGCGCCAGAGGGAGATCTAGCATGACCTTCGACGAGTATCAGACCAAGTCGAAAGAGATGTGGAGCGCCCTCGAGGCTGCCAGGCAGGCCATCCTGGACGCCGCAAGGACAACGCCGCCGCCGGGTGCCGATCCGATAAACACCGTCCGGCCCATGCTCGACCGCCAGCAGAAGGCCATCGATGACCTGCTGGCAATCGACAACGAGTTCTGGCACGCCTGACGCAAGCCGGGCGGGCGCAATCCCTATCCGAGCAACCCCGCCCACGCCCCGCTCATGCACGTGGCGATCGTTCCAGAAACGATCGACCGCAGGCTGAGCGCCGCCACCTCCGCCCGCCGCTCCGGCAACATCGCCCCTATCCCGCCCGCCATAATCCCCGCACTGCCGAAATTGGCAAAGCCGCACAGCGCGAACACCAGGATACGCCGCGAGCCCGCAGACAAGGCCGAAGCCGGCTGCCCCGCCAGACCCACATAGGCCACTAGCTCGTTGAGCACCGTCTTCGTGCCCAGCAGCGCCCCCGCCACCGCCGCCTCGTGCCAGGGCACGCCGATCAGCCAGGCGACCGGCCTGAATGCCAGACCGGCCAGTCCCTGCAGGCTCCAGGCCGCCTCCGCCCCGTGCGGCAGCCGCGCCAGCCCGGCATTGACCAGCGCCACCAGCGCGATCGTCACCAGCAGCGTCGTGGCGATCCCCACCAGCGGCCCCACGCCTTCCGCCGTGCCGCGCGTGATGGCATCCAGCGCACTGGCCGGCCGCGCCTGCGCCAACACGGCGGGCTCGCCCGCGGACGGCACGAACGGTATCATCAGACCCGCCACCGCCAGCGCCGCCGGCGTGCTCACCACGGACGCCACCAGGATCGCCCCCAGCGCATCCGGCAGCACCGGCGCCAGGATCGCCGCATAGATCACCATCACCGTCCCCGCCACGCCCGCCATCCCGCAGCTCATCAGCGCGAACAGCTCCCCGCGCGACATCCCCGCCAGATACGGCCGTATCAGCAACGGCGCCTCGATCATGCCGAGAAAGACATGCGTGCCCGCCCCCAGCGCCAGCGCGCCGCCCACCCCCAGCGTGCGCCGCAGCAGCCAGGCGAACGCCCCTGTCACAGCCTGCAACACACCCAGATACAGCAGCAGCGAACTCAACGCGCTGATCACCAGAACCAGCGGCAATATCTTGAACGCCAGCACCAGACTGGCCCCAGGATGCAGCTCGGTGAACGGCAACGGCCCGCCGCCCAGGTAGCCGAATACGAAACTGGCGCCCTGGTCGGTCGCGTCCTGCAACGCATCCACCAGCCGGCTCAGCAGCAGCACCGCCCGCCGCGCCACCGCCAGATGCAGCAGAACCAGCGCCAGGCCGGCCTGCAAGCCGAACCCGCCCAGCACCGTGCGCCACGGGATCGCGCGGCGCTGCTCGCTCATCAGCCACGCAGCACCTGCCAGAGCGACCAGTCCCGGAATTGCCTGCATGGGCGAGGCTTAGAGGCAGGCAAGGTAAGCAAGCAGTCCTTTTTTGCAAAAAAGGACCAAAAAACTTTTACTTCCCCGCCTGCACCAGAGCCCGCCCAGGTCCTGCCAGCATACGTCTCTGCAGAACCAGCGCGCACCCTCCTTGCAGGCGCCAGGAGCAAAAGTTTTTTGCTTCTTTTTTTCAAAAAAGAAGGCCTTGCTTGCTTTCTCCCTACTTCCAGCTATCAACACACCAACAGACTACATCTTCCACTCTCGGGGGGTGGCCCTCACGGGCCGCCTTTTTTGTTTTGGACGCACAGGACGCACTCCTAAATCATACCGGCCTCGAAGGCCGCATAGCCGCCAGCATCGGGCCCACGCTCGAGAGCATGGGATTCGAGCTGGTGCGCGTGGCCGTTCTAGGCCGCGAGAAGCCCACCGTGCAGATCATGGCGGACCGTGCGGACGGCGCCCTGATACGCGTGGAGGATTGCGAGGAGATCAGCCACGCCGTGGGCGCCGTGCTGGACGTGGACGACCCCATCCCCGGCGAATGGACGCTGGAAGTCAGCTCCGCCGGCATCGACCGTCCGCTGACCCGCGCCAAGGACTGGAACCGCTTCTCCGGCCACCTGGCCAAGGCAGAGACGCACATGCCGGTCGGCGGCCGCAAGCGCTTCGCCGGCATCGTGCTGGGCGCCGACGACACCCACGGCCGCCTGCGCCTGGAAGACGGCACCGAGATCGCGCTTCCCCTGGGCGACGTACGCAAGGCCCGCCTGGTCCTTACCGACGAACTGATCGCCGCCTCCGCTCCTTCGAAACCCGTCTCCTGACGACTGGAACCTGACCATGGACACCGCTGTTGCCCGCCCGGAACTCCTCCTCGTCGCCGACGCGGTCGCCCGCGAAAAATCGATCGACCGCGAGGAAGTGCTCGAAGCCATGGAGCAGGCGATCCAGAAGGCCGGCCGCGCCAAATACGGCCACGAGAAGGACATACGCGCCACGATCGACCGCCGCACCGGTGACGTCCGCCTGTCGCGCTGGACCGAGCTGGTCGAGACCGTGGAGAACGAGGAGACGCAGATCCCCGTCCACATCGCCAAGAAGTTCCGCCCGGACCTGGACCTCGGCCAGTTCATCGTGGACCCGCTGCCGCCAATCGATTTCGGCCGTATCGCGGCGCAGACCGCCAAGCAGGTGATCGTGCAGCGCGTGCGCGAGTACGAGCGCCGCCGGCAGTTCGACGAGTTCAAGGACCGCGTGGGCGAGATCATCAACGGCGTGGTCAAGCGCACCGAATACGGCAACCTCATGGTGGACCTCGGCAAGTCCGAGGCGCTGCTGCGCCGCGACGAGCTGATCCCGCGCGAGAGCTTCCGCAACGGCGACCGCGTGCGCGCCTACATCTACGACGTGCGCGAGGAAATCCGCGGCCCGCAGATCTTCCTCAGCCGCACGCATCCGGCCTTCCTGGCCAAATTGTTCGCCCAGGAAGTGCCCGAAATCTACGACGGCATCATCGAGATCAAGGCGGTGGCCCGCGACCCGGGCAGCCGCGCCAAGATGGCGGTGATCAGCCGCGACAGCTCGATCGACCCCGTCGGCGCCTGCGTCGGCATGCGCGGCAGCCGCGTGCAGGCCGTGGTGCAGGAGCTGCAGGGCGAGAAGATCGACATCATCCCCTGGTCGCCGCAATCGGCCACCTTCGTGGTGAACGCGCTGGCCCCCGCCGAAGTCACCAAGGTGGTGATGGACGAGGATGCCGGCCGCGTCGAAGTGGTCGTCCCCGACGAGCAGCTGTCGCTCGCCATCGGCCGCCGCGGCCAGAACGTGCGCCTGGCCAGCCAGCTCACCCGCTGGGACATCGACATACTCACCGAGGCGGAAGAGAGCGAGCGCCGGCAGGAGGAGTTCCGCCGTCGCACCGGCCTGTTCGTGGAAGCCCTGGACGTGGACGACGTGATCGCCGGCCTGCTGGTGACCGAAGGCTTCAACTCGATCGAGGAGCTGGCCTTCGTCGACCGCGACGAGCTTGCCGAGATCGAGGGCTTCGACGAGACGGTGGCCGAGGAGCTGATACGCCGCGCCGAGCAGTTCCTGGTCGCCCGCGACGAGGGGCTGACCGAGAAGCGCCTGGAACTCGGCGTCACCGACGAGGTGGCCGCCTTCGAGCTGTTCACCCCGCAGATGCTGGTCACCCTCGGCGAGAAGGGCGTCAAGACGCTGGACGACCTGGCCGACCTGGCGGGCGACGAGTTGGTGGAGATCCTCGGCGCAGAAGCCGTGGACGAAGCCACCGCCAACGAGGTGATCATGGCCGCCCGCGCCCACTGGTTTGCCGAGGACGGCGATCAGCCGGCCGGTCTTGCGAGCGAGGACGGCGATCAGCCGGCCGACCTTGGAAGCGACGACGCCGAACCGGCGGAAGCCGCCGGGGGGGAGGCTTCAAACGTCTGATACGGCGCACCATGTGGCGGCATGCGATGTGGTGGGGCCGCCGGATGTGGAGCCCGGCTGCGACCCCGAGCGGGGGCCGCAACGCCGCTGCATCGTCACCCGCACGCAGGGTGACAGGGGGCGTATGGTAAGGTTCGTGATCGGGCCGGGTGGTTCGGTGGTGCCCGATCTGGCGGCCAGGTTGCCGGGCCGGGGTTTTTGGTTGAGCGCGCGCGCCGATGTGCTAGAAACCGCGCGGACCAAGGGCGCTTTCGCCCGCGCGGCCCGCGGCCCGGTCTCAGTGCCTGCCGATCTGAACAGCGTCCTGCAAGCCCAGCTTGCCAGGCGCATTTCCGATCACCTGGGTCTGGCGCGCAGGGCAGGCCAGGCGGTTGCAGGCTTTGCCAAGGTGCGCGAGTGGGTGCAGGCCGGTGGCGCCGGTCTGATACTGCAGGCCAGCGACGGCAGCGCGGACGAACGCCGCCGCCTGCTGTCCGGCGCGGGCGGCGTGGCCGTGGCCTGGCCGCTGGACTCGGCGGGGCTTGGTGCCGTCTTCGGGCGCGACCAGGTGGTGCACGTGGCTATAGCGCCGGGCCGGCTGGCCGCGGCGTTGCTGGACGAGATTCTACGCCTGTCCGGACTTTCCGGCCGGGTGATGTGCAAGCAGGCAGGTGAATGAGCGAAACCAACGACCGCGACGTGGGCACCGAGGGCGGGCAGGATGCGGGGGAGGCCAAGGGCCGCCTCTCGCTGCGCCCGGCTGGCCGGCTTGAGCTGGGCCGCACCGTCGATGCAGGATCGGTGAAGCAGAGCTTCTCCCACGGACGTACCAAGACGGTGCAGGTGGAGGTGCGCAAGACACGCACCGGCGCGCCCAAGCCCGCCTATCAGGCCGCCCCGCAACCGGCGCTGCCGGCCAATCTGGGTGCGCAGAACCGCGCGCCGGTGACCGCGCCCGTGCCGCACGTGGCACTGTCCGGCGCCGCGGCGAAG
>CAHJWU010000208.1 GCA_903643085.1 Rhodospirillales bacterium | reverse complement strand
GTAAGACCGCGCCGCGGCGATCTCGGCGGCGAGCGGTCCCTCAGCCGTCACGATATCGCCGGCGATCGCCGGCATCTGCCCCGCCGCCTGCGCGGATTTCACGCCGTCCACGAACAGCGCCAGGCTGCCCGCATCCGCCGTTACGCTCAGCAGGTGCCAGCTGTCCGCCACGAGCGGCGCGGGTGCGGTCAGGTTCTGCGTGCCGGCCGCCGACTGCACCGCCACCACTGGCACGCCGCTGACCAGCGCGAGCGAAAACCCGTTGGCCCCGCCCGCGTCCCGCTGGGCGTAGATCGTGCCCGATCCCGTGGCCACGCGCGGCTTGACCCAGAGCTGCAAGGTGTAGGACTGGCCCGCGGCGATGTTCAGGGCCGGGTTCGGCGGCAGCCTGATCGGTGCCGCGCCGTCGAGCACGGTGCCGATCCCGACGATCGCGTTGCGGTCGGGCTTGCCGGGCGTGAGCGCAGTGTTGGCGTAACTGGTGCTGTCCTTCGGCGGCCCTTGCTCGTTGGCGAAATGCCAGACCAGCAGCTGGTCTGCGTCATAGGTGGCCGGCGCGTCGGAGGCGTCATTCGCCTTGTCGTTGCCCCAGTACATGTAGAAGCTGGTGGCCGCCCCCGGCGCCGCGTCGGGCACGTCGACCCAGATCAGGCCCACCTGGTCGACCAGGCTGTCGAACCTCTCGATGTGGTAGTGCAGCGGCGTGCGGTCGTCGCCGGCGACGAAGCGCAGGTCGCCGCCATCCATCTTCGCGGTGTCGAACTTGAAGTTGTTCGCCAGCAGACGCACCAGGATCTGGGTGCGCCCGATCGGCCCGGCGATGTTGGCGCCTTTCGGCCCGGCATCCGCATCTATCCTGATGCGGTACTGCCAGTCACCGTTCCACCAGGCCGCGTGCGCCGCGTTTGCAAACACCAGTTGCAGGGCCACGAACATCACGCACGCAGGCAGGATGCGGCGCCCCGCGAGGAGGCGCAGGAAAGCAAGACGCATGTGATTCAGAACTCCCCGTAGACGCGGAACAGCACGCGGTTCGTGCCGGCCTTGGTGTCCGGTCCGCGGTCGAGCGTCTGAGCGTCCTGGAGCACGCCGTTGAGGTGCCCCCAGAGGTTGACCCTGCTGCCTATGCCCACCGATTGCAGCCCGTAGCTGCTGCGCTGGTCCACCTGCGCCTGCGTCAGGTTCACCACCCCGGCGTCATAGAACAGGTGGAAGCGCCAGGATTTCAGCGGCGCGCCGCCCAGCATCTTGGCGATCGACGGGCTGCGCAACTCGGATTGCAGGTAGGCGCCGTAATCGCCGAGCGTCTCCGCCTCCAGATAGCCGCGCACCGAGTCCGCGCCACCCAGGCCGACCTGTTCGCTGCTGACCAGCGGATCGTTGGTGAGCTGTCCCACCACGCTGCCCCAGAGCTGCACGTCGTGCGGCAGATCCTGCTCGCGGGTGACGCTGGCATGCGCCACGGCAAACCCGGGCGGCGCGTTGAACGCCTTGTTGTAGAATGCCGGCTCGCTGCTGCCGAGCGGCGAGAGCCCGAATTGCAGGCCCAGCGTCAGGTCCGTGGAAGAACGCGTGCCGGCCCAGTCGGCGGTGTAGGAGGCGGACACGGGGTAGTAGGTGACCGGCGCAGAAGTGGTCTGGTTGGTGGTCCGGAACGTGTCCAGCTCGTAGTATTTCCTGTAGTCCCAGCCGAGCGAGAAGGAATGGGTGAAGTCCGTGCCTGCGCGCAGCGGGATCAGCACGCGGAAGCCTGCGGACGTGCCCCGCCCGGCCACGTCCGTGGTGCCGAGCGCGGTGACGTTGCTGTTCGAATGCAAATAGGACAGCAGCACCGAGAGGTGGGTCTCCGGCAGATGGAACAGGTAGGACGCCGACGTCACTTCAGCGTCCGCCACCTTTTCCGGCGCGACCTGGTAGCCGATCGTGCCGCTGTCGCCGCGCTGGAAGAAATTGCCGTAGGTGAGCGACGCGCTCAGGCGCTCCGCGTGGGTGTCGGCATTGTAGCGGTTGTTCACTTCCAGCGTGCCGTGCAGCGGGAAGCTGTCATCCACCTGCAGATCCACATCCACGGTCCCAGGCAGGCGCCCTGGCTTGAGTGACGGCTGCACCTGCCTGTCCGGCAATGAATTGAGGTAGGTGAGGTCGGTGAGCACGCGGTGCATGTTCGGCACCGTTCCGGGCGCCAGCGAAGGCGCGCCGGCGCGCACCGCGCTCGGCAGGAAATAGTGGCTGCCGGTCACCCGCAGGCGGCCGATCCTGCGCTCGATCACCTGGAACGCCACCACGCCGTTGCTTTGCAGGATGTGCTGCGGCGGCACGCTGACCGATACGGTGGCGAAGCCACGGTCCTGATACAGGGCCTGCAAGGCGGCGCGCGCCTTTTCCACGTCGTCGGCCGTCCTGTCCGGGCCGAGATAGGGGTAGACGGCCTCCTCAACATCTTCCCGCGGCAGCACGGTGCTGCCTTCGACGCGTATCTCCTGGAGATCGAAGCGGAACGTCCCGGCGGGCGCGGACGCGGCCTGGCAAGGGTGGGCCGCGCAGGCCAGGGCGGCCGCAAGGCGCAGGAGCCACCGTCTGGCTGGCCTGGGTGTTGGCGCGGTCAGGGCCTCGGTTCCTTCGAGCTGCGTGCGTGCATCAGAAGGACGCTTCCGGTGTCATGAGACCGAAGCGGGCTGGGCGAAGTAAGGAAGCAAGCAGTCCTTTTTTGCAAAAAAGGACCAGAAAACTTTTGTCTCCGTCGGGTGTGTTTTGTGGAGACGTACGTCTTGACCAGCAGACCTCGAGAGTAACCGTCGCGGAAAAAAGCAACCTTCTTTTTTGCAAGAAGCAAAAAACTTTCGGTTTCTGACGGCGAGTTCTGAAACAGCCGCCGACAGGGAGCAAAAGTTTTTTGCTTTTTGCAAAAAAAAAGGCTTTGCCTACTTCGCTCTCCCCCGCCGCCGACGCTCGTCCGCATCGTCATCACCCAGATCCGTGACGCTGAGCACGTCCACCTCGATCACCGACGGGTTCTCCGCCGGCGCGCGCGACGCCACTTGCTGACCGGCGACCGAGGAGGCGCCCGCACTGGAAGACGCGGCGGCCTGTGCGGCGGCGCTCGGCGCGGTCACCGTGGGCACGCCCGCGGTCTTGCCGGTCACCTGTATGTTGTTGGCGTTGACCAGGGTGAGAGCAGCGAGGTTGGCGTCTCCCGAGGCGCGTATGCCGGCCTCGCCGGCGTCGATCGTGCCTACCGGCGCGATCAGGTTCACATCGCCGGGCGCCACCTGCGGGATGGGCGAGATGGTGCCGATGCCGGCGCCGGAGCTGGGCACGGTGGGCGAGAGCGTGACGTTGGCGTAATCGTCGTAGCTGATGCCGATGGGCGCGCTCAGCACGGTGCTCTTGGAGCCGCGGCCGGCGTTGATCTCGCCGTCCGATGCCAGCCAGATCAGGATGTTGCCGCCGAACGTGGTCAGGATGCGGCTCTGGCCGAGGCTGACGCTGCCGTAGGAATACATGTCGATGTCGCCGCCGCCCTCGGTGATCACGCCCGCGGAGGGGCCGGGCACGAAGCCGAAATTGCCGAGCGACGTCTGGCCGGACGGCACCACCGTGGTGATGCCGCCGCCGAACAGGGTGCGTATGCTGCCGTCGCCTGCGGTGCCGCTGAACAGCGTCAGGCTGCCGCCGGAAGGTGGTGACCTGCCGCTCGGATCGGTGGCGGGGAACAGGGTGCCAATCGCCTCCTCGCCCTCCAGGTAGCTGCGATAGAAGCGGCTGGACGCGGTGTTGTAGTCGAGGCCGCTCCGGTTGAGTTCGGCGAAGTACACGCCCAGCAGGAAGCCGGTCTGCTGGTCCGCCGGCAGCGCCAGGAACGCCGCCAGCGCGCCGTCCGCGGAGCCGGCGTAGCCGAACCTGGTCTGCAAGAAGGCCAGGAGCTGGTCCTGGTAGGTCCGTTCCACCCGGCCGGGCTGGCTTTGCAGCGGCGTCGTCGGGTTGGCCAGGTTGGCCGCGTCCAGGTAGAGCTTGGCGTAGCCGTCCAGGTCGGGACCGTCCGCGCCCACGCCGGCCAGCACCGTGACGGCGGCGCCGCCGTCGCGCGTGGCTTGGGTCAGGGCGGCGCCAATCTCGCCCAGGCTGACCAGCGAGCCGCGGTCTGCTTCATAGACGTTGCGGCCGGCCTGCACCTGCAGCGCGCCCGGGCCGGCCACCTGCTCGGTGGCATACACCACGTCCCGGCGTGCCTGGATGGTGGAGATGTCGCCGGCGTTGTTGTCGAGCGTCAGCGCGGTCAGGCCGACCACGTCCCGCCCGGCGCGTATGTCCACCGCGGTGGCCGCGAGATAGGCGGTGGCCAGGCTGGCATCGGTGTAGGTCTGCCCGGTGAGCAGCCCGAGTATGTCGCCGGAGACCGCGTAGAAGCGCGCGGGGACGGCATCGCCCCGGTGCAGCAGGCCGCTTGCGGTGTCCGTCTCGAAGGAGAAGAACCCGCCGCCGGAGTTGCTCGGAGTGGCAGGCGTGGGAATGTCTCCGGCCGCATCGGCCGCGCCTGATACGTCGATCGCGGCCTGCGCGAAGTTCAGCCCCGCGCTGTTCTGCGGGGTGACCGCGTCGATTATCGAGTTGCCGGCCAGAACCTGCAGGCTCGCCTCCGGTGCCGGCGCCAGCTCCAGCCCAGCGACGTTGCCGCTGCCAAGCAGTTCAAGCTCCACGTTGCCGGTGAAATTGGTGACCTTCAGGGTGGGCGGGTAGAGCGTCGTCCGGGCGGTGTCGGCCTGCGAGACTTCGCTCGGCGGCGTCTCGTTCACCGCGGCGGGGTTGCTGGACACCGGCACGGTGGTGCCGGCAAGCGCCTGCAGCGCGACCGCGGTGGTGTCCTGCCACAGCGAGAACTGCGTTGTGGCCGCGCTGGCCGACTGCGCGAGCTGATCCTGCACGCCGAGCGTCGGGTTGCCGACGCCGGACAGCACCTCGCTGCCGCGTGACGCCAGCCCCGCCGTGGCGTCGCCCAGCACCAGCACCGGGCCGCCGCCGGAGGCGAACGTCTCGGAGACGAACGGACTGACCAGCCTGGGATCGAGGCCGCCGGACGGCGTGCCGTAGAACTGGGTGACCTCGCCGATCTGCGCGGCGCGCACCGAGAGGGCGCCGCGCAGATCGGCGAACGTGCCGTTGAAATCGTCTGACGCGCCGCCGGGTGCCACCGGGTTAATGGCGGCGGCCGAGATGTCGGCGGTGCCGCCGCCGGTCAGCAACAGGGCGCCGCCCGGCTGCACCCGTCCCGTGCTGGCCACCACCACATCCAGCCCCTGGGTCACCTGGGTGTCCGTGCTGGTGGTGACGGCGCCCGCGTCGCCGCCCGCAGCGACGGTGACGTTGCCGCCGCCGAGCGTGCCGAAGCCGGTGAAGCCGGTCAGGTAGACGGTCGCGGGCGTGCCGCCCTGCAGGTAGGTGCCGAAATTGATCCACCAGGACGCAGGCGTGCCGGCCGAGCCCTGCCACCACAGCCAGGACGATGTGGCGCTGCTCTCCAGCGAAACGCGGCCACCCTGCAGCGTGGCGAAGCCGCCGACCGAGGGCTGGTAGGTGTCGCCGGTGATGTTGCCCTGCGCCCGCACGGTGAGGTCGCCGCCACCTGTCGGGTAGTACGCCCGGTAGCCCTGGACGGCCGCGTTGTAGGTGGCGCCACCGGCGCCGGCCAGGTCGCCGGCCGCACCCAGCACGGTGCCGTCGATTGTGGGCCGTGGCTGGTCGTACACCGCGGCCACGTCCCTCGACTGGGTGCCTGCCGTGTAGATGCCGAACAGCGAGGCCTCTGTGATGTTGCCGCCGCTGACTAGGCTCAGCGAGCCGGTTCCCGTGCGCAGCACGCTGAAATCGACGTTGTTGCCGACCGAGACGGTGCCGCCCGCATCCTGCTCGGCGTAATGCGTGTCGCTCAGCACCAGGTTGCCGCGCGGGCCGGCGGCACCGGCGCGCTGCGGCAGCACGGCCAGGCC
>CAHJWU010000207.1 GCA_903643085.1 Rhodospirillales bacterium | reverse complement strand
CCGCCGCCCACGGCCGGGGCGCGCATTTCGGAGACGGTGTAGGTGTCGGGCGCAATCGGGATCATGCCGCTGGTGGCGGTGCAGGCGGCTGTCGAAAGTGCCGCCAGCACTGCGAGGTTTCTCGGTGGCGTCATGGCCTGTCTCTCCGGACGATGTGTGCCGCGAACATGCGTTCGGCGCGTCTCGCGGTCGACTCTGGCGCGAGGACGTAAGGCCTTCTTTGTTGAAAAGAGAAGCGAAGTCCTGCTGCGCCGGCCCGGCCGCTCCGGTACGTCCGCAACACGGGCGCCGCACATGCGGGCAAGCGGGAGTTTCTGATCCCTTCCTGCACAGGATCGCTGGTTTTCGATGTGGCGCGCCTGGTGCCGGGCGAACCGCACGGTCATGCCTGGCGCTGCTGCAAGCCCTGCGGGAGGCTGGTGGCCGTGCCGGGGTCCTGGTCGGGCGGCAGGCTGTCCCCGGTATCGGGCAACTGGGCGTGCAGTTCCTCTGCCAGGTGCTGCAGGCTGGACGTGCGGCTCAGCGCCAGGGCTTCCTCCGGGTTTTCCTGGCTGACGCCCAGCTTGCGGCTGATCCTGTCGAGCATCTGAATGGTGATGGAGGCTTCCTGCTCCGCCATCAGGTTCACCTGCAGGTCGAAATGGTCGCGCCGGTCGGACAGGCTCGACATCCTGTTCTGCAACATCAGCACGAAGGCTGCCAGGATCACCGCCTCGCAGGAGCTGAAGGCGGAGAGCAGGTTGAACGGGTAGGGGTCGAACGGCCTGATCAGGCCGAGCACGCCGCAGTTGAGCGAGATCCAGCCCGCCACGAAGGCGAGGTGCACGGCCACGAAGGTGATCGTGCCGACGAAGCGGCCGACCCAGTCGGTGGCGGCCTCCGACCACGACCTAGTCCGCGCGGCGTGCTTCTCCAGGCGCAGCACGCGCTCGATGTTGCGCCGGACCATTTCCGGCGCGTGTTCCTCATCGTCCATGCGAGTACCAGGTGGCGGGCGTGACTAGCTGATGAGGTTGATGCCGGTGATCGCCAGGATGACGAAGAGCAGGAAGACGGCGATGGCGATGAAGAAGAATATCTTGGCGATGCCGGCGGTGGCGGCCGAGATGCCGCCGAAGCCAAGTATGCCGGCGACTATGGATATGAGCGCGAACAGCAAGGCGTAACGAAGCATGGCGTGCGCTCCCGATTGGCTGGCCCGGCGGGCTGGATCGCCCTGTTGTCTGGATCAACGCGCTTGGGGGGGGATCGTTCGAAGGCAAGGCAAGCAGTCCTTTTTTGGAAAAAAAGACCAAAAAACTTTTGCTCTTCCGCCTGCACCACGGCCGCGCTGCGCTTGCAGACGCGGGACCTGCGGTATCGGGGCGTGCCTCGGTGCAGGCGGGGCGAAGTTTTTTGCCTGTTTTCAAAAAAGGCGGCCTTGCTTGCTTGCCTCCCCTCCCCTGTTCCGCTTTCCTTTGCCAGAGCGCACGGGCCCGTAGCTCAGTTGGATAGAGCACGTGCCTTCTAAGCACGTGGCCGCTGGTTCGAATCCAGCCGGGCTCGCCACCCTTCACTGCGTGGCGGCCTGGCGCGTCTCCGCCGCGTGCGCGCCCTGGCGCCGCGCCTTGCGGCCGAAGGAGCGGACCAGGACGTAGAAGGCGGGGGTGAACAGCAGGCCGAACATCGTGACGCCCAGCATGCCGGCAAACACGGCGGTGCCGAGGGACTGGCGCATCTCCGCGCCGGCGCCGGTGGCGACAGCAAGGGGTGCCACGCCCAGGATAAAGGCCAGCGAGGTCATCAGGATGGGGCGCAGGCGGGTGCGCGCGGCGTGGACCGCGGCCTGGCGCGGTGCGCTGCCCTGGTGCTCCGCCTGGCGGGCGAATTCGACGATCAGGATGGCGTTCTTGGCGGCCAGGCCCACGAGGACCACGAAGCCGATTTGCGCCAGTATGTCGATCGACATGCCGCGCAACAGCAGGCCGGTGACCGCGGCGAGCAGGCACATCGGGACGATCAGGACGACCGCCAGCGGCAGGGTCCAGCTTTCATACTGGGCGGCGAGCACCAGGAAGACGAACAGGGCGGCGGCGCCGAAGACCAGGAGGGTGGGCGTGCCCTTCTGCTCCTGCTGGTAGGCGAGCTCGGTCCATTCGTAGCCGAAGCCCTTCGGCAGCACGGTCTGGGCGAGCTGGGCCATGCGGGCGAGCGCGGTGCCTGAGGCTACGCCAGGGGCGGCGGCCCCCATGAGTTCGGCGGCGGGATAGAGGTCATAGCGGGGGACGCGGTAAGGGGCGGTCAGGCTGGAGAAGGTGGCCACCGCGCCGATGGGCACCATGGCGCCGCTGGCGTTGCGGGCGCGCAGGCGGCCGATGTCGGTGATGTCGGCGCGGAAGGCGGCGTCTGCCTCGGCGATGACCTCGAAGGTGCGGCCGAGATAGTTGAAGTCGTTTATGTAGGTGGAGCCGAGATAGGTCTGCATGGTGTCGAACACGTCGGCGGGCGTGAGGCCGACTTTCTCCGCCTTCTCGCGGTCGATGTCGGCGTAGACGGAGGGCGTGCGGGTGCTGAACAGGGTGAACACGCCGGCGAAGGCAGGGTCCTTGTTGGCGGCGGCCATGAGCGCGTTCGTCGCCGCCTCCAGCGCGCGCGGGCCGGCGCCGCTGCGGTCCTGCACCATCATCTTGAAGCCGCCTGAGTTGCCTATGCCCTGGACGGGAGGCGGCGGGATGGTGAGGACGAAAGCGCCGCGTATGGCGGAGAGGCGGGCGCGCATGTCGGCCAGGATGGCGTTGGAGGTCTGGCCGCGCGGGCCGCGCACCTCGAACGGGTCGAAGGCGCAGAAGATCGTGGCGTCGTTGGAGGCGTTGGTGAAGGTGGTGGCGTCCAGGCCGGCGAAGGGGATGGCGTGGACCACGCCTGGGGTGTGCAGGATGACGTCCACGGCCTGGCGCAGGACCGTCTGGGTGCGGGCGAGCGAGGCGCCCGGGGGGAGCTGCAGGACGGTGATCAGGTAGCTCTGGTCCTGCTCGGGGATGAAGCCGGTGGGGGCGCGGAAGAGCTGCACGCCGGCCAGGCCGATCAGCACGCCGTAGGCGACGACGACGATGCCCAGCGCGCGGACCAGGCGCATGGTGACGCGGCCGTAGGCGTTGGAGAGGCTTTCGAAACCCCGGTTGAACAGGCCGAAGCCGGCGGCCAGCGCGCGGGCGGGCAGGCTGCGCGGCGGGGCGGCGTGCGGCGCGTGGGGGCGGAACAATACGGCGCACAGAGCGGGGCTCAGGGTGAGCGAGACGATGCAAGAGATGATGGTGGAGGCGGAGATGGTGACGGCGAACTGGCGGAAGAACTCGCCGGAGATGCCGGAGATGAAGGCGGCCGGCACGAACACCGCGCAGAGCGTGAGGGCGATGGCGACGAGGGCGAAACCCACCTCGTCCATCGTGCGGTGCGCGGCCTCTTTGGGACTCATGCCGGCGGCCAGGTTGCGCTCGACGTTTTCGACGACGACGATCGCGTCGTCGACGACGATGCCCACCGCCAGCACCAGGCCGAACAGCGAGAGGTTGTTCAGCGAGAAGCCGAGTGCCGCGAGTATGGCGAACGTGCCGATGAGCGAGATCGGTATGGCCACCACCGGGATCAGCGAGGCGCGCCAGCTTTGCAGGAAGAGGGTGACGACGGCGACGACGAGGGCGATGGCGATGAGGATCGAGCGGACGACCTCGTGCACCGATTGCGAGATGAACTCGGTGGGGTCGTAGACCACGCGGTACTCCAGGCCCGGCGGGAAATCGGCCGACAGCGCCTTCATCGTTGCCAGCACGCTCCTCTCGACGGCCAGCGAGTTAGAGCCTGGCTGGGCGAAGATGAGCAGTGGCGTGGCCTCGCTGGTGTCCAGATAGGCGGCGGTGCCGTAATCGGCGGCACCGATTTCCACGCGGCCCACGTCGCGTATGCGGGTGACGCGGCCTTGCGCGTCGGATTTGATCAGGATGTTGCCGAACTCTTCCGGCGTGTGCAGGCGGCCCAGCGTCTGCACGTTCAACTGGAAGGCGCCGCGCGGAGCGATCGGCGGCTGGTTCAGCACGCCGGCGGAGACCTGCACGTTCTGCGCGCGCAAGGCGCCGACGATGTCGTCCGCGGTCAGGCCGCGCGAGGCGGCCTTGTCCGGATCGAGCCAGACGCGCATCGCGTAATCGCGGCCGCCGGCGATCTGCACGTCGCCCACGCCCGGCAGGCGGGCGAGCTGGTCCTTCACGTGCAGGGTGGCATAGTTGGAGATGTAGAGCTGGTCGCGCGACTTGTCGGGCGAGATCAGGTGGGTGATCAGCAATATGGTCGGCGAGGCTTTCTTCACGTCCACGCCGAGGCGCTGCACGTCCTGCGGGAGGCGGGGCAGCGCGTCGGTGACGCGGTTCTGGGTCAGGACCTGGGCGACGTTGAGGTCGGTGCCGATGCGGAAGGTGACGGTGACGGTGAGCTTGCCGTCGCCGGTGGACTGGCTGCTCATGTAGAGCATGTTTTCCACGCCGTTTATCTGCTGCTCGAGCGGGGTGGCCACGGTCTCGGCCACCACCGTGGCCGAGGCGCCGGGGTAGCTGGCGGTGACCTGCACGGTGGGCGGCACGATTTCGGGGTATTGCGCGATAGGCAGGGTGACGAGCGCGCCGAGGCCGATCAGCGTCACGAAGATGCTGAAGACGGTGGCCAGGATCGGGCGGTCTATGAAGATGTGGGAGAAGCGCATTGGCTGACTGCCTTGAGGGAAGAGAGCAAGCAGTCCTTTTTTGAAAGGACCGGAAAACCTTCGTTTCGACCGCTGTCCGGCGCCCTGGCCGGTCCGGAGACGCCGGGCCGCCTGCGGCTGTCAGGCGGGGCGTTCCGGTTCGGCCTTACGGTTCCGGCGGGCGCGCGACAGCGGAGTGGGTGCTTGCCCGCCTAGCCTTTTATCGACCCGTGGTCGGCCACGACCTTCATCCCGGGGTGCGCCTGCATCAGCCCGTCGATGATCACCTCGTCGCCGCGTTGCAGGCCGCCGCGTATCACGCGCAGGCTGCCCTGCAGGTCACCCACCTGGACCAGTTTCGGCACCACCACGCCGTCGGCGCCCACCGTCATTACCACGTGGTTGGACTGGTCGGGCGCCACCGCGCTGTCCGGCACGAGCATGTCCTGCCGCGGCGCCCCCACCGTCATGCGCAGCCTGGCGAACTCGCCGGGAGCGATGAACAGGTCCGGGTTGGGCACGGTGGCGCGGGCGTGGATGGTGCCGCTGCCGCGGTCGACGGCGTTGTCCACGAAGTCGATCCTGCCTGTGCGGGCGCCGGCGGCTTCGTCGTCCATGGCGATGGTGACGGTGTCGCTTATGGCGGGGCCGCTTGTCCGGCGGGCGCGTGCGTAGGCCAGGTAGTCGGCCTCGCTCATGTCAAAATCGAGGTGGACGGGGTCCAGCGAGACGAGCGTGGTCAGCAGCGTGGTGGCGCTGGCGCCGGCGCGGCTGCCGCTGACCAGGCTGCCCACGGAGACGCGGTGGGCGCTGATGCGGCCGGTGAAGGGGGCGGAGACGTGGCAGTATTCGAGGTCCAGCTGCGCGTCGCGCATGGAGGACTGGGCCTGCAGGATGCTGGCTTCGGCGGAGCGCTGGTCGGCCAGGCGCTGGTCGACCGTCTCGGCGGTGCTGTAGTTGTCGCGGTGCAGGTTCTGCGCGCGGGAGAGCTCGATCTGGGTGAGGGTCAGCTTGGCTTGCGCGCTTTGCAGCAGGGCCACGGCCTGGGCGAGCTTTATCTGGTAGGGACGCGGGTCGATCAGGAAGAGCGGGTCGCCCTGGTGGACGATCTGACCGTCGGTGAAGTGGATTTCGGTCAGCGTGCCGCCGACCTGAGCGCGCAGCTCGACCTGATCGACCGCGGAGAACTGGCCGAGGAAGCTGCGCTGCGGTGCCGATACGGCCTCAAGCGGCGTGCTGACGGTGACGTGAGGCGGCGGCGGCGCGGCCGGCGGGTGGTCCTGGCCGCCTTGCAGCGCCCACAGGGCACCGCCGGCCAGGAGGAGTGCGGCGCCGCCGAACAGCAGGGT
>CAHJWU010000206.1 GCA_903643085.1 Rhodospirillales bacterium | reverse complement strand
ACCCAGCCGGGCAGCGAGCTGGAGACCACGGCGACGCGGCTCGTCTCCAGCGACCTCAGGCAGTCCCGCAGCGCCGGCGACCCGCCGGTGATGCTGGTGGGATCCGCCAGGCTGAGCGTGAAGCCGGCACCGTCGGCGCTGTTCGTGCAGGTGCAGTCAGCCGATTTCTGCGGCTCGGCGGGGTGTTCCACCTCGGCCTACCTGGAGAGCGGGGATGCCTGGACGAAGGTGCTGGATTCGATCAGCGGTCCGATCAAGGTGTCGGGCCGGTCGCATCACGGGATGTATGACCTGCTGATACACGGCAAGGACCGCTGGGTGTGGAACGGTTCGGCTTATGCGGACACGTTGCCCTCGCCGGATGTGGACCTGCTGCATTCGGTGAAGAAGTAGGCGGGGCAGGCGGGGGATCGGTCGCGCTTAGGTCTGGCGCGACCGGTTCCGGCTGCGCCTGTGGGCGTTGCGACCTGGGCTGGCGCTGGGGCGGATAACGCTTCAGTCCGGAAGGCAGCGCACCGGCGGCGCCTGAACGGCTGGCTTTCGGTGTTTTTGGTGCCTCGGCGGTCGATCTTCGTCTGACGGCGCCGCTGGCGCGGCGATCCGGGGCGGGGCCGGCTTTGACATGCGGGGGCGGACACCCCTTCTACGTTGGCCGTGCACGATCCCCTCGCCCTCTACATACACTGGCCGTTCTGCCTGCAGAAATGCCCGTATTGCAACTTCAACAGCCACGTGCGCGACGCCATCCCGCAGGCGCGGTTCGCCGCCGCGCTGCGGGCGGAGCTCGCCTGGGAGGCGGCCAGGCTGGGGCGGCGGCCGTTGGCCTCGGTCTTCTTCGGCGGCGGCACGCCGAGCCTGATGGCGCCGGAGACGGTGGCGGCGCTGATCGGAGACGCGCGCCGGCTGTTCGACGCGGCGCCGGACGTGGAGATCACCCTGGAGGCCAACCCGACCAGCGTGGAGGTGGGGCGGCTGGCGGCGTTCCGTGACGCGGGGGTGAACCGGCTGTCGCTCGGCGTGCAGGCGCTGGACGATGCGGCGCTGGCGGGGCTGGGGCGGGGACACAGCGCGGCGCAGGCCATGGCGGCGCTGGAACAGGCGCGCGCGGTGTTTCCGCGGCTGTCGTTCGACCTGATCTACGCACGGCCGGGCCAGAGCCTGCCAGCGTGGCGGGCCGAGCTGAACCGGGCGCTGGCGCTGGCCGCCGACCACCTCTCGCTATACCAGCTCACCATAGAGCCGGGCACCGCCTATGAGGGGGCGCACCGGCGCGGCGAGCTGGTGCTGCCGGACGACGACCTGGCGGAGGCGATGTACGACGCGACGGCGGAGGCGGCGGCGCGGCACGGGCTGGCCGCCTACGAGGTGTCCAACTACGCCACACCCGGGGCGGAGAGCCGGCATAACCTGACCTACTGGCGTTACGGCGAGTATGCCGGGATCGGGCCTGGCGCGCATGGACGGCTGCGTCTCGGCGACCCGAAGGCGGCGGACGTGGTGGCGACGCGCAGGCACCGCGCGCCGGAGGTATGGGCGGGGCGTGTGGAACGCGACGGGCATGGCAGCACGCAGGAGGAGCGCGTAGCGGTGCGCGACCGCGCGCGCGAGGCGCTGCTGATGGGGCTGCGGCTGGTGGAGGGGATCGACGCGGCGGCGTTCCTGCGGCGGACAGGGATGGTGCTGGGCGATGCGCTGGAGCCGGAGATCCTGGCGGCGAGCGTGGAGGAAGGCTACCTGATGTGGGACGGGGTGCGGCTGGTGGCGTCCGATGCCGGGCGGCGGCGGCTGGATGCGCTGCTGCCGCGGTTGGCGATTTAGGCAGAGGAAGCAAGCAAGGCCTTCTTTTTCGAGAAAAAGAAGCAAAAAGCTTTTGGTCCGCTGTCGCCGAACCTTGACGCGCGCGCTTCTGCAACGCGCGCCCGAACGGAACAAAAGTTTTTAGTTCTTTTTGTAAAAAGAACTACTTGCTTACTTCCCTGCGCAAGACCCTGTCAGACCGGGCTGGCAGGCGCGGCCAGTGTCGTACGGCCGCGATCATGCGTCAGGTGGCGCAGCCAGGAGGTGATCGGCACTTCCACGAAACGGTAGATCGCCAGGGCAATGGCCGTGCTGGTAACCAGGCTGCCGCCGATCAGGGCGGCGCCCAGCACCTGCCCATGCAGGCCGGACCTTGCGGCGGCTATGCCGATTGCCGGCAGCACGAAGCCGTGCGTGAGGTAGAGCGAGTACGAGGCCTCGCCGATCCTGACGGCAAGCCTTGGCATGAAGCGCCCGATACGTGGCTCGGACAGGACGCTGGCGCCAAGCGTCAGGGTGGCAGCCAAGCCCCAGATGACGGCGCGCGACCAGGGCGTGTGCGTAGGCACGAAGGCGAGACCGGCGATGCCGGCGGCCGCGAGCGCCAGGCAGGCCCAGGCAGGCGGCGCTCTGGTGCCTGCCAGCAGCGCCTGGCCGACCGCCAGGCCCATGACGAACTCGAGCACGATGGGGTTGGCCAGCGTGGCCGGGGCCGGCCAGTCCGGACGGACCAGCAGGGACAGCAGTGCCAGCACGGCCATGGCAGGCGCCACGACCCGCCAGGGCTTCACGCGGACATAGAGGGCGGCGGCGAACGCCAAATAGAACAGCATCTCGAAGGACAGCGTCCAGCCGACGTCCAGCACGGGACGGACGACACCGGCGCCATCACGCGCCGGCAGGAACAGGAAAGATGCGGCGATGTTCCAGCCGGTCGGCCTGGTGTGCAGCGCCATGGCCGGGAAGGCGGCGACTGCCGCGAGCTTGGCGGCGGTGGCCAGCCAGTACATCGGCGTGATGCGCACCAGGCGGAGCACCAGGAAGCGCCACCAGCCATCGGCCAGCCCGACCAGACGCGTGGAGGACCACACCATGATGAAGCCGCTGATGACGAAGAACAGGTCCACGCCGGCGTTGCCCTCCTGCCAGGGGCGCACGCTCGGGTCGAACCTGTCATGCCAGAGCACCGTCGCGTGGAAGGCGACGACGAAGAGGGCGGCGATAGCGCGCAGTATCTGCACGGATCGCAACTGCCGTGCCGCCGCCGTGCCTGTTTCGGCGGAATTCATCGGTGCTCCTTGCCTGCGCCCAGGCACGTCACCTCGACCGGCCGGGTGTAGCGTGTCTTGCCGGCAACTCAAGCTCCGCCTTTTCCGGGTGGAAATTACATCGGCGGGCCCTGCCTACAACCAGACATCGATTTTTGCCAGAATTGCGCCGTGCAGGGCGAAAACTTGAACCGGACACTACCGGAGCGTGCTACCGGTAGGGCATTCTCAAGCGGAAGTCAGCATTCATGAAATATCTCTGCGTCCTGGCCTGTTCCACCTTCCTCACGCAAGCCGCCATAGCCCAGTCCATCTGCCGGCTGCCCTCGCCGCTGAACGCCGACACCTCGCAAAATTTCTGCACCAATCCGAATTTCCCGATCTATGGCTCGGGCACTACGTCGGGCGTGATAACCAATCCGCTTCCTACCATCGCCACCGCCACCCCAGGCAACAACCTTACGCTTCAGCCTGGCTCCACCAACGCTTTTTCGCTCATCATGGGCAGCTCCACAGCGAATGCCAACCTCACGACGGCGCAGTCCATACGCGACACTTTCTATTTCAACTACATAACGGGCAACCTCAACAACGCCGTCGTCGCCGGCGACTGCTCGATCGACACGGGCCACCAGGATTGTGCAAACGTGCCGTTCTATGCCGTGGCACGGCACTACGCGATAGGCGATTCCCACGATCTTCACCTGATGGTTCCCACGGGCGTCCAGCTCCGGGCGATATGCTCCGGCCCTAATGCAAAGAACCTTAATTGCACGCATGGCAACATCTACGGCGCGATGCTCCGGGTGCCTTTCGAGATACGTCCGGGCATGACGATCAAGGTCCGCTACCACACCGCGCCTGGCGACCACTCGTGGATGCCGATCTGGCTGTATTCCGGCTCCGAGGTCTCGCCGGGCCCGGAGACGCAGGCAAACCCTTACACGTATCCCTACAACTACCCGATCCAGCTGCCGCAATATGGCGCCGAGTATGAAGTGGATCTCAACGACAACTATTCGCGGTTCTACAACAACCCGCCTGTCGCGACCGGATTGCAGCTCGACTACGGTACGCCGGACATCTACGGCGTGCCTTGGACGACACCACCGCACACGACATACATGGCCAACACGAATGGCTTCACGTCATACCCGAATGCGGGCCCGCCATTCGTCTCGCTTCCGACCAACTGGAGCATGGGTGGCTACCACAATTTGGTTCTGTCGTGGAATGCGAAGTCGAGTCTGCTCTATCTGTTCGCGGACGGCCAGCTCGCCTTCACCTCCTACCTCGACTACAGCTTCGCGCCGACCTACACCGATCCCGCCGACGGTGTGACGAAGCAGCAGGCGATGCATCTGATCATTGGCAACCAGGCTGTTCCCACCTTCGATCCGGACAACGGCCCCATCATGAGCCAGGACTCCCTGACCGCTGGATGGACGCTGACGGTCCAGGAGATCAGCGCCTGGTATGGCATCGTGACTGCTGCCGCGAAGTAGGAAGGTTCTGTTCCCTCGCATCCGCAGCGTGCGGGTGATTACAGAAAAGCAAGCACGCTCAGGATGCGGGGAACAAAAGTTTTTGCTTCTGTTCAAAAAAAAGGCCTTGCTTGCTGTCGCCACGGTCTCTCGCAAGAGCGGTTGGCGCGGGCCACATTAGGCGGCCCGCCGGGCCGGTGTCAGGGCTTGTAGGCGTTCGGATTGGCGACAAGGCCGTTCCAGGCAGAGATCTCCTGCACGAAGATGGACCAGCCATTTGGCTTACCGTCGTTCTCGACGGTGGTCGAGCCGCCTGGCAGCCAGGCCGGAACCGCCTGGTTGCCGATCATCAGGTTCATCGCCTGCACCTTGGTGGTGCCGGAGAAGCCGTCGTAGTAGCTCGGCGCCTGGGCGTATTCCATGTAGCCGCTGGCGATCAGCTTGCCGTCGATGAACTCGTAGATGGTGTTGGCGTCGCCGTCCCAGGACAGCACCAGATTGTGGAAGCCGCTGGAGAGGTTCTGCGGCGTCACGTTCAGCGCCGGGCCGGCATCGGGGTAGAAGGCGTAGCCGGACTGGTTGGCGCCGTAGATCTGGTGGGGTGCGGTGTTCCACTGCACGCCGTAGATGTCGGGCGTGAGGAAATCGACCTGCTGGCCCACTGGGACAGAGGGGTTGTCGTTCCAGCGCGGGTAGTTGTCGTTGGCGTCGATCTCGAAGGAGTGGCTGCTTACCGGCTCCTGCACCAGCGAAGTGGAGGTGCCGAAGCCGTTCCACGGGTTGCCGCCAGGGCCGGGGGAGATCTGCGAGCCGGAGAACAGCCAGATCGGGCACCAGGAGTACGGACCGCTGGGGCTGCGGTAGCGCACCTTGATGGTCATGCCTGGCCGTATCTCGTAGGGCACGCGCACCATGGCGCCGTAGACGTGGCCCTGGCTGCAATCGGTGTGGTTGTTCGAGCAGATCGCCCGCAACTGCATGCTGTGCGGCATCATGACGTGCAGGTCGTTCGGGTCGCCGACGTTGTAGTGCCGCGCCACGGCGTAGAACGGCGCCTGGCCGGACTGCCCGGTGTCCATCGGCGCGCCGATCGCGCTGTACAGGTCGCCGGCCAGATAGTTCATGAAGAAAGTGTCGCGTATCGACTGGCCGGTGGTGAGGTTCGCCCCTGGCGTCTCGGTGCCGATGAGCAGGGAGAAGGCGTTGGTGGCGCCTGGCGTGAGCTTCAGCCCGTTGCCGGCCACGGCGTCGGGGCGGACTGGCAGCGGCGCGGTCTGCGGGAAATTCTGGCCCGGGAGAAAGCTCTGGGTGAGGTCGGCCGCGTCTGCAACGCCGGCATGGGCGAGGAGTACGGTGGCGGCCGCGGCTGCGTGTCTGATCATGCGTGCGCTCATGCAAATGTTATACAACCTCACGTTATTTTGATGAGGGTTATCGAGGCAAGCAGAATCGTAGGGATGCCGCAATGAAGTGCATCCGCCGTGTGCGGAGGCGCGCGGCGGCAGGTGCGCGGGGGTTGCCGGACGGCCGGAGCCGGCGGGGACGCGGCCA
>CAHJWU010000205.1 GCA_903643085.1 Rhodospirillales bacterium | reverse complement strand
CGCCACGCGCTGCTGCTCGCCGCCGGAAAGCTGTCCCGGCAAATGGCCCAGGCGATGGCCGAGCCCCACGGCGCGCAGGCTGTCCTGCGCCCGCGCCGCCGCGTCCGCAGCACCGGCCAGCTCGAGCGGCAGGGAGACGTTTTCCAGCGCGGTCATCGTCGGGATCAGGTGAAAGGACTGGAACACGATGCCGACACTCTGCCGCCGCAGTCGGGCCAGCGCGTCCTCGCCCAGCGCCGTCAGGTCCTGGCCGTCCACCCGCACGGAGCCGCCTGTCGCACGCTCCAGCCCGGCCAGCACCATCAGCAGGCTGGTCTTGCCGGAGCCGGATGGCCCCACCAGACCCACCGATTCGCCCGCGGCGATGTCGAGGTCGATGCCGGCCAGGATGTTGACCGGGCCGGACGCCGCCCCCACCGTCAGCCGCAGGCCGCGCGCTTGCACCAGGGGCGGAGAGGAAGGGGTGATCATGTCCATTGTCCGTCGATATGGACCGCCACGCGCCGCCGCGAAGGCCGCGTGGCTGCTTTTCGTGTCAGCCAGCTTGACGGGCCTGGCACCGGCGGCACCCGTGCGGCTGCTGGTGTTCGGCGACTCGCTCGTGGCCGGCTACGGCCTGCCGGCGCAGGACGGTTTCCAGGCGCAGCTCGGCGCCGCCCTGCGCGCGGACGGCTACCGCGTGCAGGTACTCGACGGCGGCGTCTCCGGCGACACCTCAGCCGGCGGGCGCGCCCGCATCGACTGGGCGCTCGGCGATCATCCGGATGCCGCCATCGTGGAGCTCGGCGCCAATGACGGCCTGCGCGGCAGCGACCCGGCGCAGATGGAGGCCAACCTGACGGCGATCCTGGACACGCTGGACGCGCACCACGTGCGCACGCTGCTGACCGGCATGGAGGCGCCGCCCAATCTGGGAGCCGCTTACGGCGCGCAGTTCCGCGCTGTGTTCGCGCGTCTGGGGCGGCGGCCCGGGCTGCTGTTCGACCGGTTCTTTCTGGATGGCGTGGCTGGCGATGGCTCGCTGACGCAGGACGATCATCTGCATCCGAATGCGGCGGGGGTTCGGCGCGAGGTGGCGCGTATCACGCCGCTGGTGGAGCGGCTGGTTAGGGGTAAGTAAGCAAGGCCTTCTTTTTTGGAAAAAAGAAGCAAAAAACTTTTGACTCCGCTGTCGCGCCGCGCTGTGAGGTTCGCCACAGCCGTCGTGGCGCTTTTGATCTGCCTTATCCATGGTGCGCAACGGTGATCGTTCCTGCGGAGCCCACGTAGCTGTCGTGGAAACTGTAGCCCGCGTAATTTCCCGCGAGCGACAGCACGGCCGCCGCCGCGTCGCCCACATACAAGGTCAGCCGGTCGCTTGCCGCATCGAAGCTGATCTTGTCCACATATTGAGCCACGATCGTGTCCCCGGGCCGGAAGCCCTCGACCAGCCCGGCCAGGGCCGGCGACGGCTCCTGCAGCAGCAGCGAGGCACCCGTGCCCAGGAAACGTATGGCCGATTGCGTCACGTCCGCGTCGCCCAGACCCAGCGTGGCGCCGCTGCCTAACGCCAGCGTGCCGGTGCCGGATATGGCGGTGGTCAGGAAGAGCTGGCCGGACGCGGTGATGTGCCCGTCATTGACCAGCCCGCCATTGGTGCTGACGAAACCCGATCCTGCCAGCGTGGCGCCGGATGCCACGTCGATGACCCCTCCTGTCAGGCCGCCGCCGGCGAGCGAGACGATGCTGCCTCCGGCGACCGTGATGCCGCCATAGGCGTCCACGCTCGAATTCGGGCCGACGCTGAGCTGGCCGGTGCCGTGCGCCGCGGCGCCGAGCACGCCGCCGACCGAGATCGTGCTGGCGCTGAGGAGGTCGCCGCCGCCAGAGACGTCCAGCGCGCCGTCGGCGCCAGGCAGTTGCCCGAGCACGATGTTGCCGCCATGCGGGTTGCGGCCGAACGTGCCGGCCAGGAGGTCCGCGCCGCCGCCTATGCTCAACCCGCCATCCCCGGCGCGGCCGATCGTCAGCGCGCCGGTGTTCTCCCACGTGGCGCCGCCGCCCAGGGTGAGCGCGCCCGCGGCATCGGCGCCCAGGCCGATGGTGGCGCTCCTTGTGTCCAGCGCGGTGCCCTCGAAGAGCAGCGACGTGGCGCCCGCGGCGATGCCCACAGTCAACCGGTCCGCGACGGTCAGGCTGGAGCCGGCGGCGAAGGTGATACTTGCGCCGTTATCTGTCTGGAAGCTGGAGACCCGCCCGGCCAGGCCGAGCGTGGTGACGCTGCCGGTGAAGGTGAGGTCGGTGGCGGCCAGCGCGGTGATCGCACCCGCCATTTCGTCGCCGGTGACCAGGGCGTTGGCGCTGGTGAACGCGGCGAGGTCGCCCGCGCCGGGCGCGCCGGCGGGTGTCCAGTTGCCGGGATCGCTCCAGGCGGAGCTGGTTCCCCGGCCCGACCAGGTGAACTTAGCCATCAAGCCCTCCAGAGTTGCCTAATCGCGTCCTGCGGCTGATCCGACAGGCAGCAGAGTGTTCCGGGTGTTTTTGCCAGAAGGAACGCACGCTCTGCTTACCCCAGTCCCGGCGCCCGCGAAACGTTTTAGTAAGCCTCCCCAGCCAGTATGAAGCCAATGCACTCAGGTGGACCAGCGCGCGTGGCGGAGATCAACGGCTGGAAGCACGCGGAAGCGTTGCCGGCGCCGGCGGTCTCCCGCTGGCCCGGGACACGCGTGGCGGCGGTGGAGGCGCTATGGGGCGAGGGCTATGCGGCACCGGGCGGCGCGCCGGAAACGCTGCGGCTGGTCAAACCGCTGGCGTTGTCCTCAAGCGTGACGGTGCTGCTGCTAGGCGGTGGGCTGGGCGGTCCGGCGCAGGCCATCTGCAGCAATTTCGGCGCCTGGGTCGCCAGCTTCGAAGCCGACGAGGAGCAGCGTGCGGTCGCCCTGGCGCGCTGCGTGGCGCCCGACCACACCAGGCCGCACATCTCCGTCGCCACCTGGGACAGGGCGGCGCCGGCGTTTCGGCCACGCAGCGGCAACCACGCCTTGCTGATGGAGGCGCTGCGCGGCGCCCGGCCGGCGCCCGTGCTGGCAAGCCTGGCCGGCGCGCTGTCGGCGGACAGCCAGATCGTGCTGACCGAACTGGTGGCCGAGACGCCGCCCAGCGTGCAGGACAGGGAGTTCGCCGCCTGGTGCCGGCTGGACAACCGGCTGCCAGAACTGCCGAAGGCGCAGGAGGTGACGGACGCGTTCCAGGCGCTCGGCTACCAGGTGCGCGTGGCCGAGGACATGAGCGACCGCCACATCACCCAGACGCTGTCCGGCTGGCGGGAGGCGGTGCGTGCGATGGCGGCCGGCCCCAGGCCGGCGGCGCACACTGCGGCGGCTTTCGTGACTGAAGCGGAGCTGTGGCTGCTGCGCATCCGGCTGATGCGGCGGCTCGGCGTCAAGCTTATGCGGTGGCACGCGGTACGCTCGGCTTGACAGTGCGCGGCGGGAGCGGCTATCCGCGCCCCTCCCGATCGGCCCCGCGTGCGGCCGTTATTCGTATCCAAGGTCGTGTCATGAAGATCCGCAACAGCCTGCGCGCTGCCAAAACCCGCGACAAGAACTGCCGCGTCGTGCGCCGCCGCGGTCGCGTCTACGTGATCAACAAGAAGAACCCCAGGATGAAGGCCCGCCAGGGCTGACCGGAGGCCGGCCGGGCCTCGCCGGCAGGCAGAGTTTTCTGGACCTTTTCGCCAAAAAAGGACCGCTCGCCTTGCCTTCGCTTCCGCGTAAGCCAATTCTGGCGCATGATCGCGCAAACCGCACCGAAGCCTGACATCCTGGCCCGACGCGACGAAATCGTCGCTGCCCTGCGGGCGTTGCTACCTGGCGACGGCGTGATCGCCGAGCCTCGCCGCCTCAAGCCGTATGAGACGGACGGTCTCTCCGCCTATCGCCAGCCGCCGCTGGCCGTGGTGCTTCCTGAAACCACGGAGCAGGTGGCCGCCATCCTGCGCTACTGCAGTTCCGTGGGCCTGCGGGTGATCCCGCGCGGTGCCGGAACGTCACTGTCCGGCGGCGCGCTGCCGCTGGCGGACGCCGTGGTGGTCGGCATGATGCGGATGAACGCCATACTGGACATCGATTACGCGGATCGCTGCGCCACCGTCCAGGCCGGGGTGACCAACCTGGCGATAACCGGCGCGGTTTCGGCGGAGGGCTTCTTCTACGCGCCCGACCCCTCCAGCCAGCTCGCCTGCATGATCGGCGGCAACGTGGGGATGAACTCCGGCGGCGCGCACTGCCTGAAATACGGCGTCACCGCCAACAACCTGCTCGGCCTGCGTATCGTGACCATCGAAGGCGAGATCATCGACATCGGCGGTGCCCACTTGGACGCGGCGGGCTACGACTGGCTCGGCCTGATCACCGGCAGCGAGGGCATGCTGGCGATGGTGACCGAGGTGACTGTCCGCATCCTGCGCGCCCCCGAAGGAGCGCGCGCCATGCTGGTGGGCTATGGTAGCAACGAGGTGGCCGGCGCCTGCGTGGACGCCATCATCGGCGCCGGCATCATCCCGGTGGCACTCGAGTTCATGGACAAGCCGGCGATCCACGCCTGCGAGGCCTTCGCCCACGCCGGCTACCCTATGGACGCTGAGGCGCTGCTGATCATCGAGGTGGAGGGCAGCGTCGCCGAGCAGGATGCGTTGCTGGCCCGCATCGGCGATATCTGCCGGCGCTTCGACCCGGTAAGCCTGCGCGTCTCCCAGTCGGCCGCCGAGAGCACGGCGATCTGGAAGGGCCGCAAGGGCGCGTTCGGCGCGGTGGGCCGCATCAGCCCGGACTACCTCTGCATGGACGGCACGATCCCAACCAGCCGGCTGCCCGAGACGCTGCGCCGCATCGGCGAGATGACCGAGGCCGCGCGCCTCAAGGTGTGCAACATCTTCCACGCCGGCGACGGCAACCTGCATCCGCTCATCATGTTCGACGCCAACGACCCGGACAGCTTCCATCGCGCCGAAATGCTGGGCGCGGACATCCTGAAGCTCTGCGTCGAGGTGGGCGGCTGCCTGACCGGCGAGCACGGCGTAGGCGTGGAGAAGCGCGACCTGATGTCCGTGCAGTTCAGCGCGCCCGAACTGGACCAGCAACGGGCGCTGAAGAGTGCGTTCGATCCTGGGTGGTTGTTGAACCCGGCAAAGGTTTTTCCGCTTTTGGCGGAAGCGAAGTAAGAAAACTCTTGTCACCCCGCCGTTGCACCAGCCGTGCTAGTCCTGAACCAGACGTTGCGTTGAAGCGTCGAGGTAGAAAAAGTTTTTTGGTTCTTTTTTTCAAAAAAGAACTGCTTTCTTCCTATGCTTGAACCCGCAACCGAAGCCGAGCTGGCCGCCGCGCTATCGGACGCCCACACCGCGGCCGAGCCCGTGCTCGTGCAGGGTGCCGGCACCAAACGCGCCATGCTGCGCCCGGTGCAGGCCGCGCGCAGCCTGTCCACCGCCCGGCTGACCGGCGAGACCCTCTACGCGCCAAAGGAGCTCGTGTTCTCCGCCCGCAGCGGCACCACCCTGACCGAGGTGCAGACGATGCTTGCCGCGCACGGGCAGCACCTGATCGCCGAGCCGCCGGATTACGCCGCCCTGCTCGGCGCCGTGCCGGGCGCGCAGACGCTCGGCGGCGTGGTGGCCACGAACCTGTCCGGCCCCAGGCGCGTGGCGTGGGGCGCCACGCGGGACCACGTGCTGGGCATGCGCGCCGTTGATGGCACCGGCGAGATACGGCGCTCCGGCGGCCGGGTGCTGAAGAACGTCACCGGGCTGGACATCTGCAAGCTGCTGACCGGCAGCCACGGCACGCTGGGCGTGATGACGGAGATAACGCTGAAGGTGTTGCCGGCACCGGAGGCCAGCGGGTCGCTCGTATTGCCCGGTCTGGATCCCCAACGGGCGGTGGCGGCGTTGTCCGCGGCATTGGGCAGCCCGTACGGCGTATCGGGCGCGGCCTACCTGCCGGCCGGGGCGGCCGCGCGTATCGGCATGGGCGACGCGGTGGCGCTGCTGCGCATCGAGGAGTTCAGGACGAGCGTGGCCTACCGCCTCGCACGCCTGCAGGCGGATTTGGCCGGGTTTGGTGCTGCGGCACTGCTGGACGAGGCGTTGAGCCGGGACGCCTGGGCCGCCATACGCGATGCGGCTGTGCT
>CAHJWU010000204.1 GCA_903643085.1 Rhodospirillales bacterium | reverse complement strand
CATGCGCGCAGGAGACCACTCGCGTGGCGCCCGCCAGCGCGCGCGCCAGCGCCGGCGCGTCCGCCAGGTCAGCAACCCTGCCCGCCCCCGCAAGTCCGGTCGCCGCCCAGCGTGCCGCATCGCGCACCACGGGCACGAAGGCAATGCCTTCCGCCGCCAGCGACCGGCACAACGCCAGTCCCGAGCGCCCGGACGCCCCGATCACGTGAACCCGGACCGGCTCCGCCTGAGGCACACAGACCGGCTCCGCCTTAGGCACGCAGACCGGCTCCGCCTCATGTGGTATCACGTTACCACACAGAAAAAACCTTGACCGGTCCGTCTCTTACCGCCACACACCGCATTTCGCTCCATCCGGGAATAGACCCATGTTAAAGACCACCCGCTCGCTGAAGCCGGCGGAGGTGACCAAGAGCTGGATCCTGATCGACGCCGAGGGTCTCATACTCGGGCGCCTGGCCAGCATCATCGCCAACCGTCTGCGCGGCAAGCACAAGCCCACTTTCACCCCGCATGTCGATTGCGGCGACCACGTCATCGTCATAAACGCCGACAAGGTGCGCGTGACCGGCAAGAAAGCCGAACAGGACGTGTTCTATTATCACACCGGCTACGCCGGCGGCATCAAGGGCCGCACCATACGCCAGCGGCTGGAAAGCAAGCGTCCCGGCCAGGTCGTGGAAAAAGCGGTCGAACGCATGATCACCCGCGGCCCGCTGCAGCGGGCGCAGATGAAGCACCTGTACGTGTACGCCGGCGCCGAGCACCCGCATGACGGCCAGCAACCGAAGCCGCTCGATGTCGCCGCCATGAACCCCAAGAACAAGAGGGTCTGAGACCATGTCCGAATCCACCCGGTCACTGGCCGACCTCAAGGATCTCGTCACCGCCGCCACAGGCACCGGCCTGGGCACCACCGAGTCCGGCGGTCCGAAGCGTGAGCCGAAGCGCGACGCGCTGGGCCGCAGCTACGCCACCGGCCGACGCAAGAACGCCATTGCGCGTGTCTGGATCAAGGCCGGCAAAGGCGACATCCAGGTCAACGGCAAGCGCGTCGGCGTGTATTTCGCTCGCCCCGTGCTGCGCATGCTGATCACCCAGCCCTTCCTGGTGAGCGACCGCTACAACCAGTTCGACGTGTTCTGCACGGTGAACGGTGGCGGCCTCTCCGGCCAGGCCGGCGCGCTGCGCCACGGCATCAGCCGCGCGCTCACCTATTATGAACCCGATCTGCGGCCGATCCTGAAGACGGCGGGCTTCCTCACGCGTGATAGCCGTGTGGTCGAGCGGAAGAAATACGGCAAGGCGAAGGCGCGTCGTAGCTTCCAGTTCTCCAAGAGGTAAGGAAGCAAGGCCTTCTTTTTTGCAAAAAAGAAGCAAAAAACTTTTGCTCCCTTTCGCTGCTGTAGTCGCCTCGGCTTTGTCATGAGGTACTGGACTGTTGCAGACGAAGGGAGCGAGAGTTCAGCCGTGCTTCCAAGGTGTGATCAGCAAGCTCAACGCAAACCTGACGAATTGGAAATCTCCTGTGCGTCCTTGACCGTGACTTCGCAGGGGCGCCATCCGCTCCTTTGCTGAAGCGACGAACCACCTCGATGGCGCCAACTATCGCGTCATTGAAATCCTGAAGCTGGTCCGCGGGTATCCAATACTCTTGGCAGGCGCGCCCCCCGACCTCTCGCACCTCGAACGCCGCCAGAAAATCGGCTTTCACCTCGAAGCGGGTGACAATACCTTCGCCGCTGGCAGGCACGTTCCAATCGCGTGCTATGAGAACGGCATAATCTTCAGTCGTGACGGGATAGAAGATCGGCTGGTCGAGCAGGCGCGCGGGAAACCTGCGCAGGTCTGCCTTTACGATCAGCGCCATCTCCTTCGGCCCGACCGGCCTCCAAAGCGTCACGGTTGCTGCACTCACCCGTCGCTCCTTCAAGGATAGGTCTGGTTCTATAATTATGCCAAAAAACTCCGGCCTTTTCAAAGGACGACTGCTCACGTGATGCCAACTGTGTTCATCGACGGCGAGGCCGGCACCACCGGCCTCGGCATACGCGAGCGCCTCGCCGGCCTACCCGTGACGCTCCTCAGCATCGATCCGGCCCTGCGCAAGGAAGAAGCATCGCGCCAAACGCTCATGCGCGAAGCGGACGTCCTCATCCTCTGTCTGCCGGACGAGGCAGCGCGCCGGGCTGTCACCCTGGCCGAAAGCCTCGGCGAGGCCGCGCCACGCATACTCGACGCAAGCTCGGCCAACCGCGTGGCCCCAGGCTGGACCTACGGCTTCGCCGAACTCACCGCCGCCCAGCCGGCCCGCATCGCTGCAGCCAGACACGTCAGCAACCCGGGCTGCTACGCTACCGGTGCCATCGCCCTGCTGCGCCCGCTAACCGAATCCGGCCTGCTGCCGCCAGACACGCCCATCAGCATAAACGCCGTCAGCGGCTACTCCGGCGGCGGAAACCAGATGATCGCGGCCCACGAAGCCGAGGGCGGCCCCGCCTACGAACTCTACGCCCTCGGCCTGGACCACAAGCACGTCCCTGAGACGATGGTGCATGGCGGCCTCAGCCGCCGCCCGGTGTTCGTTCCTTCGGTCGGGCATTTTCGCCAGGGCATGCTGGTCAGCATCCCGCTCCATCTGGACATTCTGCCGAGCCGCCCCACCGGCGCCGACCTCCGCCAAGCTTTGGCCGCGCATTACGAAGACAGCGAGACCGTGCGGGTGATGCCAGGCGGCGCCTCCCGCCTGCAACCGGCCGAGTTCGCCGGCACGGACGTGCTCGAGCTGCACGTGTTTGCCGAGGAAGCCGCCCGGCAGGCGGTTCTGGTGGCGCGGTTGGACAATCTGGGCAAAGGCGCGTCGGGCGCGGCTGTACAGAACCTGAAACTTATGCTCGGTTTGAACGGGTAGATTTCACAAGGGAGTTTGGCTCCTCCTGATGAGCACCAGTCGGGTGTTCCAAAAACGCCGGCGCTTTTCAGCGTCAGGGAGGCCAAAGTTTTTTGCTTCTTTCTTTTAAAAAAGAAGGCCTTTCTTCCTGAAAGACATTTTCAATGGACCACCCACCGCAAGGCTCGCTCTGGTCGCTGGACGGCCACTCCCCCCAGATTGCCTCGGACGCCTGGATCGCCCCCACCGCCGTGCTGATCGGCCGCGTGGAGATAGGCGCGCAGGCCAGTATTTGGTTCGGCTGCATCCTGCGCGGCGACACCAACCGCATACGCGTCGGCGCCCGCAGTAACATTCAGGACGGCTGCTTGCTGCACTGCAATCCCGGTGAGGACATGGCCTGCCTGGTGGGCGAGGACGTGACGGTCGGCCACATGGCCATCGTGCACGCGTGTACGCTGCACGATCGCGCCTTTGTCGCCATGGGCGCCACCATTCTGGATGGCGCCGTGATCGAGAGCGGTGGCGTGCTGGCCGCGGGCGGCGTGCTTACGCCGGGCAAGCGCATCGGCGCGAACGAGATGTGGGCGGGCACGCCGGCCAGGCTGGTGCGCGTGCTTGGCGAGGCAGAGCGCGCAAAGTTTTCTATAACCGCGCCGGCTTACGTGCAGAACGCGCGGCGGTTCCGGGCTGGACTGGCGCCTGCGGGGTAGGCGGATGCGGATGTTCGGAGAAAGCAAGCAGTCCTTTTTTGAAAAAAAGGACCAAAAAACTTTTACTATCTCGCATTGGCGGCGTCCGGGCGCATGCGAATGAAGCGAGGTTGCTGAACCTGCGCAGAGCGCAAAGCTTTTCCAAAAAGGAAGACCTTGTTTCTTACGTCAGCGGATCGATATCAATACGCTAGGCTGGATTTCTGTGTCTGCCGCATGTGCGCCACATGTGCCGCATACGGCTCCATCAGCCCTGGCGTTGCCGAATGATAGAGCCCGGAGGCCAGCGCCCAGCCGCGCTCGCTGCCGCGCTTGCCGGTGCGCAGCGAGACGAGCAGCCGCGCGGCGTAGTCCGCGTTCAGCGCCGGGTTGAAGGCGTCCGCCAGGCTGGAGAACGCGCTGGCGTGCTCGCGCAGGTCGACCTGCATGCAGCCGATGTCGACAAAACGGGCGCCGCCGGCCAGCCGGCGCGTGGTCTCCGCCACGGCCTCGGCGCGCGTGTCGAAAAACAGCGACTCGCCGTCTGCGTTCACCGCCCACGGCCAGGGCTGGCGGTCGCCGGTGACGGGCAACGGACGGCCGGTCTCCACACGGGAGATCGCCGGCAGCAAGCCGGGCGGCAAGCCGTGGCGCGAGCCGGCATCCGCGATGGCCACCAGGCACAGGGCGGATTGACGGGCCATCCAGACGCGCCTGGCTGCAGGCTGCGTCCGCGATGGCAGCACGGTATCGCCAGGCAAGCCATGGCCGGGCGCCGGTTGCGGCGCGGCGGTGGCTTGAACACCGAGGAACAAAGCTGCGGCCCCGGCTGCAAGGCCGCGGCCGAAAGCGCGGCCTGGGTCGGCATGTGGGTTACGCGTGGCCCGGCTTCTCGTCATAGACGGCATAGGCAAGCTGCAGCAGGCGCTGCGCCGGACGGCGCAAACCGGCGCGGTCGGCGTCCTTGGCGAGGGTCAGCAGGCGATCGGCGAGCATCAGCGGGCTGACGTGGTCAGTGTCGGTCTGGGTGAAAGAGGCTTCCATCTGGATTCTCCACTCGGTGCACCCGGTTTTTCGGGTGAGCGGATTTTGCCGGCCTTCTGGTTGCGCGTTCATTAACGTGGAGAAGCAAGCAAGGCCTTCTTTTTTGCAAAAAGCAGCAAAAAACTTCTGCTTCCCCGAATGTTGAGCCTGCGTGTCCGTCCGGAAACGCGAACGCCGCAATCGGAGAGAACGTCAACGCCGGCTGGATTACTTGCCCAGCGCCCACACGCGTAATGCCGAAGCCAGCGACTGACCCGGCACCCGCTCCGCATCGACCGCCGCCACAACCTCCAGCAACGTGCCGCCGGCCGCCTGCGCCGCACACTCCAGCGCATTCCAGAACGCCGGCTCCAGGGCCACGCTGGTGCGGTGCCCGGCTAGCGAGAAGCTGCGCTTGATGAGCGACGTCACTGGAGAGGACGGCAAGCAAGAGCGTCTCTTTCGAAAAGACGCCGACAACTCGCACGTCCCCGCTTGCGCAGGCGCTCGGTCATGTCCTCCGGATGTGCGTTCTGGCGAACCCAGCCCGCGTCAGGGTGCAGGCGAGACAGCAAAACTCTCTCGCTTCGTCTTTTCAGGCAAAACGGCCTTGCTTGTTTGCAGCCGCACCGCCGCCCACTGCGCCGCCTCAGCCACCACAGGATCTCCATCCGCCACCAATCCCTGCGCCACCGGCAAAAGCGACCCATCGCCAGAGTTGCCTATTGCCGTCAGCACGTTGCGCACGAACCGGTTCCGCCCGCTGCGTTTGATCGGCGAGCCGGAGAACATCGTGCGGAACGCCGCGTCATCCAGCACCGCCAGCTCGGCCAGACGCGGCGCGGCCAGGTCGGCGCGGGCGGCCAGCTTCTCGTCACGGCCGGCCTGGGCGAACTTGTTCCACGGACATACCGCCAGGCAGTCGTCGCAGCCGTAGATGCGGTTGCCGATCGCCGGCCGCAGCGCATGCGGGATAGGCCCGGCATGCTCGATCGTCAGGTAGGAAATGCACCGCGTTGCATCGAGCTGGTAGGGCGTCGGAAACGCGTCCGTGGGGCACGCGGTCAGGCACCGCGTGCAGGTCCCGCATCCCCCGCCGGACGCCGGCGTGCGCGCCAGGTCCAGAGTGGTGAAGACCTCGCCCAGGAACAGCCAAGAGCCGTGCGCGCGCGAGACCAGGTTGGTGTGCTTGCCCTGCCACCCCAGCCCCGCCGCCTGCGCCAACGGCTTCTCCATCACCGGCGCGGTGTCGACGAACACCTTCACCGCGCCGCCGAACCGGCTGACGATGAACTGCGCCAGGTGCTTCAGCTTGCCGCGCAGCACGTCGTGATAGTCGCGATGGCGGGCGTAGACGCTGATGTTGCCGCGATCGGGGCGCGCCAGCGTGGCCAGCGGATCGTCCGGCGGCGCGTAGCACAGGCCCAGCGCGATCACGGTGCAGGCTTCCGGCCAAAGCGCCTGCGGATGGGCGCGCTGCTCGGCGCGCTCGGCGAGCCAGCCCATCTCGCCGTGCCGTCCTGCGGCCAGGAACTGGCTCAGGTGTTGAAGATATTCGACAACAAGCTGTTAAAGGCACTGAACGCAAAATAGTGACG
>CAHJWU010000203.1 GCA_903643085.1 Rhodospirillales bacterium | reverse complement strand
GTGCTGCCGACCTGGACGCGCTGCTTGCCGCGGCGCTGGAGACGCAGAGCGTGCGTGAGGCGGCGGCGGGGGTGGCGGAAGCCACGGGCCTGCCGCGGCGGACTGTGTATGCGCGGGCGCTGGCCCTGCGCGGCGGGTAGGCAAGGCAAGCAGGCAGTCCCGGTTGGAAAAGCAGGGCCAGAACTTCTGCTCGCTTGCCTTTGCTCCGGCCGGCCGTAGCCGAGACGGCCCGGCCTGGACCTCGGCGCCTTGCCCCTGGCCGCGCGGGGTGTCATCGCCCGGTCACGATCAGGACCTTGTTCACCCTTCTGTGATCACATGTGACCACCTGGAGAGGCTGTGTCATGACGCTGTCGCGTGTTCTCGCCCTTGTCTTGCTGGCATGCGGGCCCGTTTCGGGTGCGCTGGCCGCGCCGCAAACCCAGCCCGCAAGCTCACTGGCCCTGGCCCTCGCCCTGGGCCTGCCCCTGGGTCTGCCCCTGGGTCTGCCCCTGGGTCTGAAAGTGTGCCTGGTCGGCGCAGCTCTCGGCGCCGCCCTGGAGCGCCTGCATTCCGGGCCGAACACGCGCAAGCCGTAGCCCGGCCTGGGACGGGACCGACGGTGGCTGGGAAACAGGGCTTTTCGCCGTCTTGCAAGAAGGCCGGCCCGCGTTCTTGCCACGCTACAGATACGGCATGCACAGCCGCGCCAGCGCGTCGCGCAGCCGGACCACCAGGCGCCGCTTGGCAAGATCGGCGGCCGTCAGCTCCTCGCCGCGGCACGCCATCACGAAGCGCGCCAGCGCCGCCGCCTCACTTGCGGCGTAACTCTCCACGCACAGCTCGAAATTCAGCCGGAACGACCGTATGTCCCAGTTGCAGCTTCCCACCAGGAACCACGCGCCATCCACGATCATCAGCTTGGAGTGCCGGAACGGCGGCGGCGACAGCCACACCCTTACACCGTCCGACAGGATCGGTCCCACATTCGCCCGCGCAGCCCAGTCGACCAGCATCTTATTGCTACGGCGCGGCATCACCACGTCCACGCGGACCCCGCGCATCGCCGCCAGGGAAAGCGCGGTTCCCAGCCGTTCGTCCGGCAGGAAATACGGCGTCATCACGACGATGCTTTCGCGCGCGCACGCCACGGCCTGCAGCACGGCGAACTCGATCTTCTCCACATCCTCGTCAGGTCCTGAGTCGATGACGCGCGAAGCGGCGCCGCCCTGTGCGGCGGCCCGCAGCTCCGGCAGCCACGCGGCATCGCCCAGGGTCTCGCCTGACGCGAACAGCCAGTCCTGTGCGAACGCTTCCGTCAGTTGCCCCACCACCGGGCCCTCGAAGCGGAAATGCGTGTCCTGCACCGGATGTTTCGTGCGGCAGGCGAGCACGTTGCCGTCAGCGATGTTCAACCCGCCGGCAAACCCGACGCGGCCGTCCACCACGAGCATCTTCTTGTGCGAACGCAGGTTCAGGAACGGCATGCGCCACGGCAGCGGCGAGTGCAGGAAGCGCGCCGCCGCCACGCCGCGCCGCCGCAGCGCGTGATACGCCGGCGAGCGGACCCAGCCGCCGCCTATGCCGTCGATCAGCACGCGCACCGCCACGCCGCGCCGCTGCGCCGCAGCCAGCGCGTCCACGAACCGCCCGCCCCACGCATCGTTCTGGAACAGGTAGGAGGACAGACCCACGCTGTGTTCCGCCGCCGCGATCGCCGCCAGCATCGCCGGGTAGGCCGCGTCCCCGTTCTGCAGCACCGCGACCGTGTTGCCGCCCAGCAGCGGCCGTCCGCTGACGCGGCCGTTGCCGGCCCGCAGCGCCGCCAGGTGCGTGTCGCCATCCGGCTCCGTCGTGGCGCTCGCCGGGGCCTGCGGTCCACCGGCGCCCGGGCGCAACTGCCGCGCCCGGCGTTGCACGCGGTTGACGCCGAGCACGTAATAGGCGGCAGCTCCGGTGAACGGCGCGAACCAGGCGAGGCCGATCCACCCGACGGCGGTGGCGACTTCGCGTTTGCGCAGCAACACATGCAGCGTCACGCCTATCGCGAGCACCAGGCCGAGCGGGAAGAAGATCGCCTGGCGTGCGTGCAGGAGGGTGGGCAGGATGTCGGTCATCAAGAAACCAAGCACGTCTTTTCCGCAGAAAAGAAGCAGAAACTCCTGCTCGCTCGGCTGCGTCGCGGCGCGTGCCGGTGCTGCCGGCGCGCGTCTGTGCAGGGTCAGGCCCGGCAGTTGCGCCGGCGCGGGAACGAAAGTTTTTGCAGAGCCGGCCTTGCCTGCTACCTCACCCATGCCCGGGAAAACAGCATGTGGTAGATGGGCGAGAACGCGAACCCGCCCACCCGCGCCGACACCAGATCCAGCATGTTCACCTGGAACAACCCCACACCCGGCGCGGCATCCGTGATCTCCCGGTCCACCCGGCCCCACATCGCCGCGGCTGCCGCATCGTCGGTGCCCTCCAGCGCCATCGCACGGCCCATCTCCGCGTCCACCTGCGCGTCGCAATAGCCCGCCATGTTTATCGACGAGTCCGACCCCGGGTGAAACGACGCGCAGGCATACATGACCTGCAGGAAATCCGACGCCGCGGGGTAATCCTGATAGAAATCCTCCAGGCTGATCTGCACCCGGTTGCTGCTGTTCTGCGAATACGCGAACGCGGCGTTGGACGACACGGCGCGCACATGCGCATCGTAGCCGATATCGGCCAGCACGCTCTGCAGGTAGATGCCGATCGTGCGTTCCACTTCCTTGTCCGACGTGATCACCGTCACCCGCAGGCCCGCCGTGCCGGATTGCCGCACCAGCGCGCGCGCCTGCGCCAGGTCCGGCGCCGACCAGACCGCGCCGGGATCGCGCGTGTAAGGGCAGTAGGCGGCGAAACCCGCAATCCCCTCCGGCAGCAGCTGGCAGGTCGGCACCGCCAGGCCCGGGCCGCCGAACAGGTTGACCAGGGCGCGCCGGTTCACCGCGAACGCCACCGCCCGGCGCGCCGCCACCCTGTCGAACGGCGCCACGCGCGTGTTCAGCGCCAGGTAATAATAGGCGGCGATACGCGACACATGCGCGAGGCCGGCATGAACCGACCCGATCTCCGGCAGCCGGTCGAGCGGCTTCTCGTCGAACATCCAGTCCTGCGTGCCGTTCTCCACCGCGCTCACCTCGGATTCGTCCTGCAACCCGAAACGATACACCATGGCATTCACCAGCCCCGCCGGCTGCGCCTCATGGCTCCACTCGGCGAAATACGGGTTGCGCACGATGCGCATCTCCCGCGTCGGGTCGTAGCCCGCGATCATGTATGGTCCGGTGGCGGCGGCTGGCACCGTTCCCAGATCGTGCGCCGGCGTGTCGGCCGGCAGCACACACGCGAAACTCATCGCCAGTTGCTGCAGGAACTCGCCGTTCGGCCGCACCAGCCGTATCGTCACCGTGCGCGCCGCCGCATCGCCTGTCACTCCGGCAAGCCGGCACGTGTCGGCGGCATGCAGGCACGCTTCCGCGCCCACGATCCCGCTGTACCAGGTGCCCACGTTCGGCCCGCGCACCCGGAACATCCTGGTGAGGGACGCCACCACATCGGCCACACCTACCTCGGGGCCGGTGGAGAACCGCACGCCGCGACGCAGCCGGAACACGTAACGCCTGCCGCCATCGCTCACCTCCGGCAAGGCTTCGGCCAGGTCCGGCACCACGTCGCGCCCCGCATCGCCGCCCGACTTGCGGAACGTCACCAGCCCGTCCTGCAGGAAGGCGAACAGCTGGTTATATTTCTCCTCGTAGTTGATCTGCGGATCGATCGTGCCGGCCGCCGCACTTGCGGTCAGGCGCAGGGTGCCGCCGGTGTGGGGTGCGGCGGGGCAGGGAGCCGGGGCAAGCAGGAGAGCAAGCAAGCAGTTCTTTTTTGAAAAAAAGAACCAAAAAACTTTTGCTTCCTTGGGCGCGGCGCGCTGACTCCGGCGACTCCGCGACAGCAGCAGCAAAAGTTGTTTGCTTCTTTTTTTCAGAAAAGAAGGCTTTGCTTGTTTTACTGTCAGTGCGCCGCCCCCGCTTCTCCAGGTGCCATCCGCGGCAGGAACATCGCCAGCACGCATCCAACCAAAGCCACCAACGTTAGCGCGTAGAACAGGTCCAGGTAACTCAACGTCGCCGCCTGTGTCTGAACCAGCCGCGAGATCGCACCCAGATCCACACCGGCGCCATACCCGTCATACGGCGTCACGTGTTCGCCCAGGCGCACGTGGTGGAATTGCTCGCGGTAGGCCAGCAGCGTCGTCGTGAAGCTGATACCCACGCTGCCGCCCAGATTGCGCATAAGGTTGATCAGCGCAGACGCCTCGTTGTTGCGCTCGGGCGGCACGCCGACCAGGGCCACCGAGTTGATGGGAATGAACAGGAACGGCAGCCACATCGCCTGCAGCGCACGGACGCTCGAGATGTGCCAGAACCCGACGGTTTGCGTGAGGCCCGTCGCATACCACATCGCGGCCGCGGTGCCGGCGAACGCAATGCAGGCCAGCCACTTCGCCTGCACCACGCGGCCGGTCAGGACACCGGACATCGGCATCAGCACGATCGTCACGATGCCGGCCGAACCCAGCGTCAGCCCCGCCGTGGTCGCGTCATAGCCCATCAGCTCCTGCGTCATCTGCGGCAGCAGCTGCGTGGTGGAGATCAGCACGAACCCCAGCGCGAACATCAGCACGTTGCTGATGGCAAACGACCCAATGCGCAACAGCCTGATGTTCATCACCGGCTGCCTGTGATTCCACTCCCAGAACATCAGCACGATCAGGCTGACCACGCACACCGAGCCCCAGAGATTGACGAACGGCGAGCCCCAGCCGCCTTCGCGCTCGAACCGGTCCAGCACGATCTGCAACGTGCCGAAGCCCAGCGCCACCAGCAGGAAGCCCACGTAATCCACCCGCAGCCCGTCTGCCAGCAGCTTGCGCCGCCGCGCCTTCGTCGCCGGCGAATCCACCACGAACACCTGCACCAGCACGAGGCTCAGCACGCCGAACGGCAGGTTGATGAGAAACACCCAGTGCCAGGAATACGCGTCCGTCAGGTAGCCGCCCAGCACCGGCCCGATCGCCGGCGCCAGCACCACCGTGAGCCCGTACAGCGCGAACGCCGCGGCGCGCAGCCTGGGCGGAAACGAATCCGCGAAGATCGACTGCTCGACGGGCGCCAGCCCGCCGCCGCCCAGGCCCTGCATCACCCGCCACAGCAATATCTCCGGCAAGCTGCTCGCCGTGGCGCACAGCAGCGAGCTGACGGTGAACAGCGCCACGCAGATCATGTAGAACCGCTTGCGGCCGATCACGTTCGCCAGCCAGCCGCTGATCGGCACGATGATCGCGTTGCTCACCAGATAGCTGGTGATGACGTAGGTGCTCTCGTCCTGGCTCGCCGCCAGGCTGCCCGCGATGTGGCGCAGGCTCACGTTGGCGATCGTGGAGTCCAGGACTTCCATGAACGTGGCGATGGACACCACGACGGCGATAAGCCAGGGGCTGCGATCGCCGGCGGCCGAGTAGGGGAGGTCTTCTTCGGCCATGCAGGCGCCTTTACGAAAGAAAGCAGTTCTTTTTTGAAAAGAAGAACCAAAAAACTTTTATCCCTGGCGCTGTTCGGCGGCCTCGCTCGATCCGGATGAAGTCGACTGCGGCCGATGCGGGGGAGCAGAGGTTTTTTGCTTGTTTTTTCAAAAAAGAAAGCCTTGCCTTACTTGACCCGTATCGACGGCTCCACGCTCATCCCAGGGGCCAGATGCAGCCGCTCGCACGCCTGCACATCATCGAACACCAGCTTCACCGGCAGCCGCTGCACCACTTTCACGTAATTGCCGGTGGCATTCTCCGCCGGCAGGCTGCTGAACTGCGATCCTGTCCCGCGTTGCAGACTGTCCACACGCGCGTCCAGCGCGTGGACGGCGAACGCGTCCACCGTGACCTTCGCCTGTTGCCCCACCTGCAGATACGTCAGTTGGCTCTCCTTCAAATTCGCCGTCACCCAGCAGGCCGGCTGCACGATTGCCAGCAGGCTCTGGCCCGCGTTCACGTAATTGCCCACTTCCACCGTGCGCCGCGCCACGTATCCCGGCGCCGGCGCCACGATGTGCGTGTAGCTGAGCTGCAATCTCGCCTGCGCGATGTTGGCGTCCGCCGTACGCACGCCTGCCTCTGCCGCCACCACCTGCGCGCGCGCGATCGCCACCT
>CAHJWU010000202.1 GCA_903643085.1 Rhodospirillales bacterium | reverse complement strand
ACCAGCGCGGCGGCGGCGCCCCGGCCATGCGGCGCCCCGGCCAGCCGCGCCCAGAAGGTGATTTCGGTGAGGCTGCCGTCCCACTGCGTGCCGACATGCGACTTGCCGCCCGCGGGCAGGCTCGCCGAGGGTGCCGACGTCAGCAGCACCTTGGCCTGCGCCAGCATCTGCGCCGGCTGGTCCGGCTTGTCCCACCAGAGGACATAGGGCTTGAGCTGGTCCAGCTTGCGGAAGGCGCGGTCCACGCCGTCGTTCGAGCGCAGCGACCGGTAGACCTCGCCCGCCGGGACACCGTCGGCCAGCAACGCCAGCTCCAGATTGCCGCGCGCCCCGCGGTGCAGGCCGCGTCGGCCGGGATGCTTGGCGATGTCCCAGAAATCCATCCAGCCAGGCGTGCCGGCCAGCTTGTCGCGATCCCAGGCAAGCACGGTGGCCGACGTATACGCGCCGGCGCCGCACTCTGTGGACGCGCTGGCGACGAACCGGTCGCGGCCCAGCGCGGCCCAGTCCATCCTGTCCGTCACCTGCGCCTTGCACAGCGTGGCCAGCGTGGCGCCGTCCAGCAGCACGAGGTCTGCCGCATGCGCCGCCTGCAGCCGTCGCAGCGCGTCCGCCGAGCCGTCCCAGGCCGCCACGCCGAGCTGGGTGGCGGTGGCGTCCGCATAGGCCTGCAACAGCAGGTGCCGGACGGCCTCCGCTGCGGGGCCCGGGGCGATCGCGGCGGCAATGGGTTGAGGAAGTGTGTCGTCCGGGGCGGCGGCCAGAAGGAACAGAGCAAGCAGTTCTTTTCTGAAAAGAAGCAAAAAACCTTTGCGCCTGGCGCCCGCACCAAGGCGCCTCCTGGTCCCGCCGGCGTTCGCATACGCAGAACCGGACTTGCCGTCCCTGCAGCCGTCAGGAGCAAAAGTTTTTTGCTTCTTTTTTTTAAAAAAGAAGGCCTTGCTTCCTTCCACCCTCAGTGCAGCCGAGGCGCACGAAGGAAACTGCTGCGCGCCGCAGAATGCACGGTGACATGCAGCAACTCGTCATCCCGCCCCACGCTCATCCGCACCCGCGCGCCCGCCGTCCCCGCGCTCCACACCCGCCGCCACAGCCCGCCCAGTTCCGTCACCTCGTCGCCGTCCACCGCCACCACCCGGTCCCCCGCCCGCAGCCCCGCTTTGTCCGCCGGCCCGCCATCGGTCACCCCGCCCACCACCACCGTGTCCTCGCTCTCCATCGCGTACAGCCCCAGCCAGGGCCGCGGCGGCCGGCGCACATGGCCGTGCTGCACCAGCTCGTCCAGGATAGGTGTCAGCAGCGCCGTCGGCACCACCATGTTCATGTCCACCCGCCGGCCGCGCTCGTCGGTCTGCTGCAGTATGAGCGAGCCGATGCCGAGCAGCTTCCCGTCCGGCCCGATCAGCCCGGCGCCGCCCCAGAAAGGATGCGCCGGCGCGGTGAACATCGCGTCGTCGATCAGGTACTCCCAGTAGCCGGCAAATTCCTGCCGGCCCACCACTTGCGTCTCGATCGTGCGGTGCCGGCCGCCGGCGGCCGCCAGCAGCACCGCGTTGCCGACCTGGACGGCGTTGCTGTCGCCGATCTGCATCTCCGGCACGCCCAGCTTGCCGAGCGGCTGCACCAGCCCGAAGCCGGTCTCGAAATCCACCGCGAGCGCGTGGCCGGGCACCGCCCAGCCGTCGCCTGTGGTCAGCCAGATGCTTTCGGCCTCCATGATCAGGTAGCCCATGGTGAGCACCAGGCCGCCAGGTATGCACACGCCGTTGCCGGCGCGCTCGGTGCCGAGCGTGCCGGCGGTGAACGCGTCATGCGGCACGTCGGCGCGCAGGGCCACCACGCTGCGCAGGCTGGCCTCAAGGTCGAAGCCGTAATCCGCGGCGCGCGGCTGGAGGTTTGCTGGGATGTCGCGGTCGGTTTTGGCCATGATGGGGAAAATGCGTCTGCGGGGGAGGGTGACGCAAGGGGAGGGCGGGCAAAGAAAGCAGGCAGTCCGCTTCGGAAAATCCACCAAAGCATCCGACCAGCCCGCCGCCTCCGGACACACCGGAGCGGCAAAGCAGCGGAAAAGCAAACGTTCTGCTTCTTTTTTCGAGAAAAGAAGCGCCTCCTTCGTCTCGCCCACGCAAGAGTACACCCGTGCCGGAGGACCGCGCCACAAGCTACATCCCGGCCCTGGACGGCCTGCGCGCGGTGGCCATCCTGCTTGTTGTCGCCGCCCACGCCGGACTGGACCATCTTCTGCCCGGCGCCTTCGGCGTCACGCTGTTCTTCTTCATCAGCGGCTACCTCATCACCAGGCAATTGCTGGGCGGCCTGGCACGCAACGGATGCATAGGCTTCGCCGGCTTCTATCTCCGGCGCGTACTCCGCCTGCTGCCGGCGGGCGTGGCCTACGTCGCCCTCTCCGGGGCGCTTTATGTGGCCCTGGGCGGCGATGTCTCGGCGCTGGGCTGGTTCTGCGCGGTGTTCTACGGGGCCAACATCTTCGATCTCTGGGTGGGCTACCGATCGACGCTGGCCGGGGTCCGCCATCCGTTCAACATCCTGTGGTCGCTCGCCATAGAAGAACATTTCTACGCCGCCTGGCCGCTGGTGCTGGCGGCCGTCTGGCGGCTGCGCTTCCTGGCGGTCGGCCTGGCAGCGCTCTGCGTGGCCGTGCTGTGCTGGCGCGCCTGGCTGTTCACCCATTGCATCTGGCATGCCTCGGCCGCCTGCGGGCGGGTGCAGGCGAACCCGGCCTGGCGCTACAACCGGCTGTACCAGGGCACCGACACGCGCGTCGACTCGATCGCCTGGGGCGCCGTGCTGGCCATCATCGAGCAGCGGCGCCCGGGCCTGGTCCGCGCCGCCGCGCGCCTTCGGCTCCTGGGCCTACTGGCGCTCGCCTCCAGCTTCCTGCTCACCGGCGATTTCACGCGCCAGGTGTTGCGCACGTCGTTGCAGGGCGTGGCATTGCTGCTGCTGTTTCCGGCGCTGCTGTCCCCGCCGGGCCTGATCCGCGATGTCCTGTCGCGTCCAGGCATGTTGCTGGTCGGGCGGCTCAGCTACTCGCTGTATCTGTGGCACTGGGGCGCCTTCATGGTCGCGGATTACGTGGCCGGGCCGCAGCGTACGCTGTGGCTGGCGACCGGTCTGCCGCTCTCGGCGCTCATGGCGGCGGCGTCCTACCGGTTCGTGGAGCAGCCGATGCTCGCGCTGCGCAGACGCGCCGGCAGCCAGGCACGGTAAGCACCCATTTCTTTCCGAAAAAGAGGCCGCCCTGCCTCACTCCGGCAGAACCTCGCCCCGCGTCTCCACCGCGAACGGTATCACCAGCAACCCCAACGCAAACGCCACCGCCGTCAGCGCCACCGGGACACCCAGCGTGCCCATGCGCGCCACCCCCGCCGCCAATGCGAAATTCACCCCGGCGCCCACGAAGCGGCCGATGGACGTGCAGAACGCAAACGCCGTCGCGCGCACCTGGGTGGTGTATTGCTCGGGCAGCCACAGGCTGAACAACGCGAAATTGCCGCCGAACACGCCGAGGAAGAACAGCGCCACCAGGAACGCAGGCAGGGCGCCCGGCGCCGGCAGGTAGAACGCCCAGCCGAAGCTGGCCACGATGGTCACCGCCATGCCGACGAAATACGCCGCCATGGTCCAGCGCCGCCCGAAGCGGTCCGCGATCCCGGGCAGCACCAGGCAGCCCAGTATGGTGCCGACAGAGAGCAGCCCGGTTGCCAGAGACGCGGTGCGCACGGCCTCCGGCGCGCTCTGCCCGGCCTGGGTGGCCAGCCGTATGACCGCCGTCGGTTCATACACGGCGCCGGCCCAGAGCCCCACGATGGCGACGGCCACCAGCGTGGTGTTGACGACCGTGCGACGCAGCAGCGCACCCGACAGGATCTGCGCCAGCGGCGAACGGCGCAATGCCGCCTCATGCGCCGCCTCCCAGCGCGCCGGTTCGCGCACCCGCAACAGGGTGACGACCGAGACGACCACCGGCGCCAGGCCACACAGGAACATCGCCCGCCAGCCATAGGCGGCGCCCACGGTGTAGTTCAGCACCGCGGCCACGAAGAACCCGGCGTAATACCCGGTCTGCAGGTACCCCGCCCCCTGCCGCCTGCGATCCTCCGGCCAGGCCTCCGCCACGTAGGTGCCCGCCATCGCCCACTCGCCGCCGATGCCTATTCCCGCCAGCAGGCGAAAGGCCGCCAGCTCCCAGACATTTTGCGAAAACGCCGCCGCCCCGGTGAACACGGAATAGATCAGCACGGTGCCGGCCAGCGTGCGCGTGCGTCCGAACCGGTCTGCCACCGGCCCCCAGACGAAAGACAGCCCCCACCCCACCAGAAACAGCCCGAACAGCAGCGACCCGGCATACGCCACGTCCTTAGGAGCCGCCGCCAGGCCGGACCGCGGTAGCAGCTCGCGCATCGCCGGCGCTAGCACGAGCGCGTAGATGAAACTGTCCATGCCATCGAGCATCCAGCCGGCCCAGGCGGCCCAGAAGCCGGTGATCTGCTGGCCGGTCAGTTTGGTCGGCATGCGTGTGTCCCCCGGATTCGCGCTTGGCTGCGCCGTTTGGCAGGAAGAAAGGCCTTCTTTTTTGAAAAAAAGAAGCAAAAAACTTTTACTCCGCTGTCGCGCGTGGCCGAGCCGTTGCGCATCAGCCTTGAGTGGTTGTGCTCCTGAAAGGATTGAAAGGCAGGAAGCAGCATCTGGCCGGATGCTGAGACGGCTCTCCTCTGATGGCTGGTCTACCCGGCGGACCGGCTTCAGCAAGCTTGAAGAGCATCACGCCTGGTCTTTGTCTGACAAAAAATACAGTCGAGTCATTTCGCCCGCTGCAAAGCCTGAACAGCCGTCCTAAAGAACTGCGTCAGATCGCGAAAAATCCTCTCATCGATGCTGTGTCCGATCCGCTGGTAAGTCACGAATTTCACTGACGCACCGCTCATGCGAAACGCATCTTGCACTGCGTTCCATCGGTCCGGCAGCATACGGGTGCCAAACAGCGAGCGGATGAGGGCAGAATCGTCGGAACTGTAGGCGTCGCCACCTGTGCTGGCGGCATCGTTGGTGTCGTTGGCACCCATGTAGGCGAATTGCGGCACGCCATCGTAGACGGCCCGCCGGAACGGGTGCCCGGTAAAAGTGGCATAGTCGGCAAGCCCCAAAGGAAAATGCAACAGATGGCCGCCAATCCCTGCTTCAGGCAGCATGAGGAAGCTGTTGACCCCCCCGAACGCGGCCGCCGCCACGAGGTCCGGGTGGAGGTAGACAAACCGGCTGACGAACATCGCCGACGCGGAAAACCCGTCGAGCATGAACTTGTCACCGATCACCAATCCGCAAGCGGCGAGACGCCGCCGGGCATCCGCCACCATCGCGATCAACTGTAAATCGATGCGACGTAGCGGGCCCGAAGCAAGAAGTATTGTCTCGCGCGAGAGTGAGTGTGTGTATATGTCCGATTGACCATTTTGAGGCCGTGGGAACTCGGGGGTGAGAACAGGGCTGCCGAGGCGTTCGGCCAGGGAATTGTGGGTGACGCTTCTGACCGCATCCTCGTCGAGTTTCTGCGCATCGCTGGTCGGAAAGCCGGTGTTGTTGGGCTCGACAAGAAGAACGGAGGATTGCGAGCCAAGCGCCTCAACCGGAATAAACAGCACATACGGAAACGAGAATCCTGATGTCTCGGAAGCAGCAACATGCCAGTAAGGTTTGCCGTCGAGCGCGAGAGGTGATCCAGCGTCGCATGTCTGAACCGCATTTGCAGCAGCAAGAACCGGGACAAGGAGACAAGCAACAGCCGCCAGCAAACCGCAACAGAAGCACCTTGCACGTGGGTCAAGATCAACCCGCAACGTTGACCGCCCGCGCTTGCTTTCCCGCCTCAATCCGCTTCTCCTGTCACGCCTGCCGCATACCGCAATAGGCCCTGGCCAACCTCGATCATACTGCACCCGCGCCCTCAGGTGACCCGCGCCTTCAGGTGACAGGAGAAGGCCGAAGTGGCGGCGACCGGCTTCGACGCCCGTGTAAACTTTTCCGACCGGTCGAGAACCAAACCTCTTGCCCAGCTCCCGCCCAAGTTCCTAATATGTTCTCGCAACCACCCAGGCCCGCAAAAGTGTCCGCAAGCATCATTGTCCTGCCCGAAACCGACGCGGAGCGCACGCAGCGCCACCAGGGGCAGTGCCAACGCCTCGCCGAACTCGCCATGATGCTGGCCGAAGCCGCCGCCGCCCACGCCGCCCAAACCCTCGCCCAGCT
>CAHJWU010000201.1 GCA_903643085.1 Rhodospirillales bacterium | reverse complement strand
CAGCCCGGCGCCCGCCACCAAACCCGGCGCCACCGGCTCCGCCCGCCCCCGCCACGCCTGCCCGTACAGCGCAGCCTCCGCCGACCCGCGGCCGATTTCCCCCAGAACCCCCACTCGCACCGGCCACCCCGCCGCGGTCAGCACGCTTGCCACCACGAATCCGTCGCCGCCGTTGTTCCCCGGTCCGCACAGCACCACCGCTGGACACGGCGCGTGCCGGCGCATGATCTCGGCGGCCACCGCCTCGCCGGCCGCCGTCATCAGGCGCTCCGGCGGGATACCGCTCAGGCGGTCGGCGTCCGCCATCTGGGCGCGGGTGAGCAGTTCGTGCATTTGCCGGCTTCCTACGAGTCCGTCTGGAAACGCATGAATGGGTGATCCTGCGCTGAAGTGCGCTGCTCAGCCCGGCGTAGATCATGGCTTTGCAGAAATCGAGACGCGCCTCATGGTCGCCGACCAGGCGTCGCTTAGCGTGTCGACCAGCCGAAGGTGCGTCCGACCACCCAGCGGCGTGACAGGACGTTGAAGCCTGCGTCGGAGCGGCGGACGATCTCCACCACGAAATCGAAGGCTGCTCTGTCGGGCATTTGCCTGCGATCGTAGTAGACCGTCTGCCTGGTGCGAAATGCGCCGGCATCATCCGCCACTCGACGGCCGAACGCACCAGGTAGCGAGTCGCGTTAAGGACCTCGCGCAGGTCGATGCTGCGTTCTCGCCTTGCGCGGGCGACTTCCGGCATGAGCGGCTCCATTGCCGCCCACTTGTCGTCGGTCAGGTCAGAGGGGTAGCGCCTGGCCCTACGCTCGATCCTGGCCATTTGGCCACGGCTCTCGATGCCCCACATCCAGGGGGTAGATCAGCCACCACACCGAGCCGCAAAAGTTTCAGACAGCCTCTTAGAAGCCTTCGCGCTCCAGGCGCTTGCGCTCGAGCTTGCGGGCGCGGCGGACGGCCTCGGCGGCCTCGCGGGCGCGGCGCTCGGACGGCTTCTCGAAGTGGCGGCGCAGCTTCATCTCGCGGAAAATTCCCTCGCGCTGCATCTTCTTCTTCAGCGCCTTGAGCGCCTGATCCACATTGTTGTCACGGACGAGAACCTGCACTTGGTCGCCTACTCCCTGTTGCCTGGTGTGCCCCGCTTGCCTGCGTAGCCGGACAGTCCGGAGCGCAAACGTGGCAGATCGTCCGGCGTTTGGCCGGCGAAGCGCGGTAGTTAGCATGGGTGGGCGTTGATCCGTAAGAGGGAAAGCAAGGAAAAACGGCTGTCTTTTTCGAACGAAAGCAGAAATCTTGACTCCCTCCGTCGCGGACCTTGCCGTGAGTGCGCGACAGCGTAGTGACATGTCTTTCGCGTCTTCTTTCAAAAAACCCGGCCTTTTTTCTTCCTCTGGCCCCATATCCGACGCATGGCCCTTCTGAAGATCGCCCGCATGGGGCACCCCGTCCTGCTGCAACGCGCCGAGCCCGTGGCGGACCCGAATGCGCCGGAGATCCGCCGGCTCGTGGCCGACATGATCGAGACGATGCTTGATGCGCCCGGCATCGGTCTTGCGGCACCACAGGTGCACGTGCCACTGCGTCTGTTCGTGTTCCATTTGCCTGCCGCGCGCTCCGGCGCGGCAGCGGTGGCGCCGCGCGCCGTCATCAACCCGCGCCTCGAGTTGCTCGGTGAAGAGAGGGTGCTGCGGGTTGAAGGCTGCCTGTCCATACCCGGCCTTCGGGCCGCCGTGCCGCGGCACCTGCGCATACGCTACACCGGCGTGGATTGTGACGGCGCGCCGGTCGGCGGAGAGGTGGACGGCCTGCACGCCAACGTGGTGCAGCACGAATACGACCACCTCGACGGCATACTCTATCCCATGCGCATCACCGATTTCTCGCAGTTCGGCTTTGCCGAGGAACTCGCCCGCGTGCCCCCGCTTGGCCAGGAGACCGCATCATGAGCGACAGCTCCACCCGACAGATCGCGCGCGACGCGGCGATCCACGCGTTGCTGCCGCTGGTGGCGCAGCACGGCTGGACGTTACCGGCGGTGCGGTTGGCCGCCGGCAGCAACGCGGACCTGCTGTTCCCAGGCGGCCCGGCCGAGCTGGTCGAAGCCTATATCGATCTGGCGGATCGGGAGATGGCTATTGCGGCCGCCCCGGTGCTGGCAGAGCAGAAGCTTTCCCGCCGCGTGCGGACGCTGATCGCGACACGCCTGGACCAGGCCGAGCCGCACCGCGAGGCAGTCCGGCGCGCCGCCGCGGTGCTGGCGCATCCCGGCAACGGCCTGGTGGCGGCGAGGTGCACGGCGCGCACGGTGGATGCGATCTGGGCCGCGTCCGGTGACACCAGCGCCGATTTCAGCTGGTACACCAAGCGGGCGATCCTGGCGGGGGTGTATGGTTCGACGCTGTTCTACTGGCTCAGCGTCGCGGGAGACAGGGAGCGGACGCTCGCCTTCCTGGACCGCAGGCTGGCCGGCGTGGCCAGGCTGGGCAAGCTGCGCGCCCGGTTCGCCTGATCACGCCAGGCAGGTACGCCTTCCTTTACACACCGGTCATAAACGTCGCGCGCACGTAGCGTTGACATGCACGTCAACGCGACAGCCCGGCAACAGCCTGCTGCCTTTCGAAGACGGCCTTGCTTTCCGCTCCAGGCAATACCTGCCGACAGCTTCGTTGCAACTGGTATTCGTTCATCGCGTTTGCGGTGCACTTCAACAAAGGACGCAGATCATGCGCGGCGCACTTCTCTGGTTCCTCGGCATCCCGATACCGGTGATCATCCTGCTGTACCTGTTTCACGTCATCTGACGCCTTCCGGCGCGCGCGGCAGGGCGGCCCTGCCGCGCGACGCTGGCGGCTACGGCCCGAACCACGCTACGAGTGACCGCATCATGCAGAGGGCGCCCGTATGTTGATCCGTGTTCTGGCTGCCCTGGCTTTCCTGGCCGCACCCGCCCTGGCGCAGGCGTCCGGACTGGCGTTCGTCATCAACTCGAACGATGCCAGCCTCAGTTTGCTGAACCTGGACACACACCAGGAAATCCGCCGCATCCCGATGCTGCGCGAGCCGCATCACATGGCGCTCACGCCGGACCATCGCTCCCTGGTCATCGGCGACACCGCCGGCAACACGCTGTTTTTCCTGGACCCCGCCACCGGGGCGGTGCAGCGCCAGGCGGTGATCAGCGATCCCTACCAGCTGCAATACAGCCCGGACGGCCGCTATCTGACCATCGCCGGCCTGGCGCGCGCGCAGATCGACATCTACGACGCCGGCACGCTGAAGCTGCTGCATCGCGTGCCCGCCCGCAGCCTGCCAAGCCACATCAACTACGCGCCCGATTCCAGCGAGGTGTTCGTCAGCCTGCAGGGCACCGACCGGCTGATGGCGATCGAGACGGCGACGGGCCGGGTGATGTGGGACAGCAAGGTGGGACGCACGCCGGCCGGCGTGCTGTGGGACCGCGGGCGCCTGCTGGTGGGGATCATGGGCGAGGCGCATTTCGCCGTGGTGGACCCGGTGGACGGCCACGTGGAGCGCACGGTGCCCACCGGCCGCGGCGCGCACACCATGTTCCTGACCCATGACGGCAAGACGATTTACGCCACCAACCGGGTGGACGGCACGGTGACGGTGATCGACCCGGTGAGCCTGGCCGTGCTGCGCACCATCCAGGTGCCAGGCGGGCCGGACGACATGGATTTCGCGCCCGACGGCAAGATCTGGGCGACGCTGCGGTTCGCCCAGTCCGTGGCGGTGCTGAATCCGGCGACGGGGTCGATCGAGCGGATCACCGTGGGGCGTTCGCCGCATGGGATCTGGCTGAACACGCATGATGCTTTGCCGCAGACGATCAGCCAGAAGTGAGCAAGCAGTCCTTTTTTGAAAAAAGGACCAAAAAACTTTTACTTCCCCGCCGGCACGAGCTGACATGCCGCCTCTGCAGGAGCGGGAGCTGCAGCAAAGTTGAAGACTGCCGTGCAGGCGCAGGAGTAAAAGTTTTTTGCTTCTTTTTTTCAAAAAAGAAGGCGTTGCTTGCTTTCTCGATGAAACCAATCCACCCCCCGCCTTGACAGGTTAACGAACCCCGTCTAGGCAACGCCCCTCATTTGGAACGTGGAAGACACGCAACCTGACTGGCCCGTGCGGCCTCGTCGGCGTGCATGTCGTTTGCACCACGGTCCGGCCCTGAACGAGGAGCCTGGATAAACATGGCAAAGAAGATCGTCGGCTACGTCAAGCTGCAGATACCGGCAGGCAAGGCGAACCCCTCGCCGCCCGTGGGACCTGCACTCGGCCAGCGCGGCCTGAACATCATGCAATTCTGCAAGGAGTTCAACGCGCGCACGCAAGGCATGGAGCCCGGCATGCCGGTGCCGGTGGTCATCACCGCCTTCGGCGACCGCACGTTCAGCTTCATCACCAAGACGCCGCCGAACACCTACTTCATCAAGAAGGCGGCCGGCATCACCGCGGGCAGCACCACCCCCGGCAAGGGTGCGACGGTGGGCCGGGTGACGATGGCGCAATTGCGCGAGATCGCTGCGATCAAGATGGTGGACATGAACGCCGGCGATGTGGAGAAGGCGGTGGCGATGCTGGCAGGATCGGCCCGTTCGATGGGCCTGTCCGTGGTGGAGGGCTGATACGATGGCACATAACAAGCGCCTGACCGCGGCCGCCGCCACGATCGACCGGGCCAAGAACTACGCGCTGGACGAGGCGCTGGGCATGGTGAAGACCAATGCAAAGGCCAAGTTCGACGAGACGGTGGAGATCTCCATGCGCCTCGGCATAGACCCCCGCCATGCGGACCAGATGGTGCGCGGGCTGATCAGCCTGCCGAACGGCACGGGCAAGACGGTGCGCATCGGCGTGTTCGCGCGCGGGGCGAAGGCCGAGGAAGCGCTGGCGGCCGGCGCAGACGTGGTGGGTGCGGACGATCTGGCAGAGAAAGTGCAGGCCGGCGAGATCGCGTTCGACCGCTGCATTGCCACACCCGACATGATGGGCCTGGTCGGCCGGCTGGGTAAGATACTCGGCCCCCGCGGCCTGATGCCGAATCCGAAGCTCGGCACGGTCACGATGGACGTCAAGGGCGCTGTCAGCGCGGCGCGCGCCGGCCAGGTGGAGTTCCGCGCTGAGAAGGCAGGCATCGTGCATGCCGGCATAGGCAAGGCGAGCTTCGAGACGGAAAAGCTGCTGGAGAACATACGCGCGTTCGTGGACGCCATACAGAAGGCCAAGCCGACCGGGGCGAAGGGCACGTACCTGCAGAAGGTGTCGCTGAGCTCGTCGATGGGCCCCGGCATACGTGTGGACGTGTCCAGCCTGGCTGGCTGACCCAAGAGATACGCCTCCGCCCGCAAGGCCGAGGTGGGCAGGGGTGGCCGCGAGGCCATCTCGAACCTGTCCAAGACCGCTCGCCGCCGCAAGGCGATAATGATCCGCAAGGCTCACGCGCGGGAGACGGGAGATGCCCGATGCCGCGAGGCGTTTGGTGGTTCCGGCTTGCTTTACGGACAGGCGGACCGGGCACCGGGTGGCGACACCCGGCGCCCCTAGGGAAACCCGGCCCCGCGCGGTTCGCCGCGCAGGGCCAGAAAGGAGACGGAGTTTGGACCGTACGGAGAAGCGAGAGTTCGTCTCGACGCTGGCGGCCGTCTTCGCAGAAACGTCGATGGTCGTGGTCACCCAGAACAACGGGTTGACCGTGGCCGAAGTGACCGATCTGCGTCAACGGATGCGGGCGGCGGGTGCGCACTTCAAGGTCGCGAAGAACCGGCTGGCCATCCTCGCCCTGGATGGGACCCGATTCGACGGCATCAAGCCGATGCTCAAGGGACCGACCGCGCTGGCTTGGGCGCGCGATCCCGTGGCTGTCAGCAAAGTGTGCGTCGAGTTCGCCAAGACCAACGAGAAACTGGTCCTGATCGGTGGCGCCCTCGGCGTCCAGATGCTCGATGCATCTGGCGTGAAGGCGCTGTCCGAGCTGCCGTCGCTCGACGTGCTGCGTGCCGGCCTGGTGGGGATGATACAGACCCCTGCCAGCCGTATCGCCAGCGTGGTTGCAGCACCGGCCGCGGGGCTTGCGCGGGTTTTGGCGGCCTACGCCAAGAAGGACGAGGCTGAAGCAGCCTGACCGCAGGGCCGGTACTGACCTTGCATGGAACCATAGCAACGCTAACTAGAGGACGTAGAAATGGCTGATTTGACTAAGCTTGTGGACGACCTGTCCGCTCTGACCGTGCTGGAAGCCGCCGAGCTTTCCAAGATGCTCGAAGAAAAGTGGGGCGTCTCTGCGGCCGCTCCCGC
>CAHJWU010000200.1 GCA_903643085.1 Rhodospirillales bacterium | reverse complement strand
ACCGGTCCCGCCTGGCCGCCGACCTGCCGGCGCTGCTGCGCGCGTATGTGCAGGCGCTGCGGCGCGGTGCGGCGCGCGTGAGCTACCAGCCGAGGCAGCTCAGCTTCTGGACAATGCAGGATGCGCTGCAACGTCTTTCGGCGACGCTGGGCTCGATGCCGCCCTGGACCACGCTGGAGGTGTTCCTGCCGGCAGAGCTGTCCGGCCAGCAGCGCCGGGCGGCGATCGCCAGCACGTTGCTGGCTTCGTTGGAGATGGCGCGGGGGGGCGGGTTGCGGCTGCGGCAGGATGCGCCTTTTGCGCCTATACTGCTGGCGGGGCCTGCCTCTTGAGGGAAGGAAGCAAGGTCTTCTTTTTCGAGAAAAAGAAGCAAAAAGCTTTTGTCTGCGCTGTCGCGGATCGCTGGAGCGGCCGTTTCAACAACGCGCGCCCGACGGGAATAAAAGTTTTTTGCTTCTTTTCTTTAAAAAAGAAGGCCTTGCTTGCTTGCCTGGCTCGGCCATGAGCGACCCACCAGAAGACCATTTGCGCCTGGCCGAGGCGCTGGTGTTTGCCAGCCCCGATCCGGTACCCGCGCGCGCCCTGGCCGCCCTGTTACCAGAGGACGTGGACGCGGATGCTACGCTGCGCGCGGTGCAGGCGCGCTATGCCGGGCGCGGGGTGGAGCTGGCGGAGATCGGCCTAGGTTGGCAGTTCCGTACGGCGCCGGACCTGGCGGGGCGGCTCACGCGGACGATCTCACGGCCGAGGCGGCTGCCGCGCGTGGCGATGGAAACGCTGGCGATCATCGCCTGGCACCAGCCGGTGACGCGGGCGCAGATCGAGGAGATACGCGGCGCCGCGCTGAGCCAGGCGACGCTGGACGCGTTGCTGGAAGCGGCGCTGGTGCGGCCGGCGGGGCATCGGGAGGTGCCGGGGCGGCCGACGTTGTGGGCGACGACAACCGGATTTCTGGCGCAGTTCGGGCTGCGGGATCTGGCCGAGCTGCCGAAGCGGGGAGAGCTGGTGCTGGAGACGGGGATGCCGGACAGCGGTTCGAGCGCGGCTGAGCAAGAATAGGGGAAAGCAGTCCCTTCTACCTGCGTCGGGCCCAAGTCAATGAAGCGCGCGCCTCAACGATCCCGCGACAGCGGAGCAAAAGTTTTTTGCTTCTTTTTTCCAAAAAAGAAGGCCTTGCTTACTTCCCCTCAGCCAGGACAGGTCGCCGCGTAACCTAGACCGGTCAGAAGCCGCGAAGCTGTGCCGTCGAAAGTCGCGAACACGTCGCCACCGTGCGCGCGTCCCTGGTGGGCGATGACGCCGTCCGAGAAGTCTCCGCCCGCGCGCAGGACGCGGAGACCATCCGCCACGGCCGCCCGGTCGATGACGACGGAGCTGGCCTCGGCGTAGCGCCGGATGGCGCTGTCCAGCTGTTCTCTCGAGTATCTGTAGCCACGGCCGAGAACCCAGGCGAACTCGCAGATGACCGCTGCAGGAATGACCACCCGTTCGGCTGCGCCGAGGCACGCACGCGCCGCTTCCGCCTGTAAGGGATCGTCGTCTGTCGTCGCGCGCACGAGGAGGTTGGTATCGGCGGTGATTCTCAACGCTTGCCGGCCCAGGCGGCCGCAATCACCTCGTTCATCTCCTCAATCGTCAGCGCCGGGCCTTGCGGCCTGGGCAGGCAGCTGAACGCGTCGGAGATGTTGCCGCGCGGTGCGGGGCGCAGCTCCACCACGCCGTCCGGCCGCAGCTCGACGCAGACACGCTCGCCGGGCTGCACGCCGAGATGGGACAGCGTCTCTTTCTTCAAAGTGAGCTGACCCTTGGCGGTGATGAGAAGTGATTGTGCCACGCCTGGAAAGTAAGGCAGTTCCGCCTTACTTTCAATCGGCCGGGCCGCGCGCCCTTTCGTCACCACCAGCACCGGGCTAAGACACCGCCATGTTTGATTTTGCCTGGTCCGAGATCGCCTTGATCGGTGTGGTGGCGCTTATCGCCATCGGGCCGAAGGACATGCCGGTGGCCATCAAGGCGGTCAGCGACACGGTGAAGAAGCTGCGGCGGATGGCAGGCGAGTTCCAGGGCCATGTGGACGAGATGATACGCGAGGCCGATCTGGGCGACGTGAAATCCTCGTTTGACGACCTGCGCAGCCTGAATCCGAAGGCGATGGTGCAGCGGGCCATCGATCCGGACAACACGATGCGCTCGGCCTTTGCCGACCCGTTCCGCGAGCACCCGGTGCGCCCGGTGATGACACCGCTGGACCAGGCGCATGCCGTGCCGTCGCACCCCGAGACGGTCATCCCGGCGCCTGACCAAGCGGCGCCGGCCTTTATCCCGCCGTCCGCGCCGGCGCCGGAGGCAGCGCCTGCCTTCATCCCGCCCGCTTCCGCCGCGCCCGCTGCCGCCGTGCCAGACCACGCCGGCCAGGGCTGAACCATGCCTGACGCCGTGCAGGCTCCGGACGACCCGATACACGACAAGGCGATGCCCTTGCTGGAGCACCTGGTTGAGCTCCGCAAGCGCTTGCTGTGGTCGGCGGTGGCGTTCGTGCTGGCGTTCTTCGTCTGCTACCATTTCTCCGGCGCCATCTACCTGTTCCTGGCGCAGCCGCTGGCGCACATCATGGAAGCCAAGGGCGAGCAGCCGCATCTGATCTACACGGCGCTGTACGAGGCGTTCTTCACCTACCTTAAGGTGGGGTTCTTCGGCGCCACGTTCATTGCGTTTCCGGTGATCGCCAGCCAGATCTGGCTGTTCGTGGCGCCGGGGTTGTACCGCAGCGAGCGGCGTGCGTTCGCGCCGTTCCTGATCGCCACGCCGGTGCTGTTCGTGGCGGGTGCGGCGCTGGCGTATTACTTCGTGTTTCCGTTCGCCTGGAAGTTTTTCCTCAGCTTCGAGACGCCGGGCGGCAAGGACGTGCTGCAGATCGAGTTGCAGGCGAAGGTGAGCGAGTACCTGTCGCTGGTGATGAAGCTCATCATGGCGTTCGGCATCGCGTTCCAGCTGCCGGTGCTCCTGACGCTGCTGGCCAAGGTCGGGATCGTGTCGTCGCGCGGCCTGCGGAAATACCGGCGCTACGCTTACGTCGGGTGCTTCGTCGTGGCCGCGATCCTGACGCCGCCCGACATCATCACGCAGACCGGGCTGGCGGTGCCGTTGATCGCACTCTACGAGATCTCGATCTTTTCGGCGCGGTTGGTCGAGGCCAAGCCCGCCGAGGTGTGAGGCAGCCGGCCGGTCTGAGAGCAGACGAACTGTCCGCGCCACCACGCCGCTGCGGCGTCTCACCGCCGCCGGAGAACGCGGCCGCGGCGAATGCGGAGGGGCAAAAGTTCTTGCTTCTTTTTTGCCAGAAGGCCTTTGTTCGTCATGCACGACATCAAAACGATACGCGCCGGCGCGGCAGCGTTCGACGCGGCCATGGCAAGGCGGTGCCTGCCGGACGCCTCCGGGCCGCTGCTGACCCTGGACGCGGAACGCCGCGCGGCCGCCACCGCGCAGCAGGACGCGCAGTCCCGCCGCAACGTGCTGGCGCGCGAGATCGGGCAGGCGAAGCGGACGGGGGCTGACACGGTCTCCCAGGAGGCGGAGGCCACCGCGCTGCGCGGCGAGATGGAGCGGCTGGACCGGCGCAGCGCGGAGCTGGATGCCGAGTTGCGCACCGCCCTGGGCGCGTTGCCGAACGTGCTGGATGCCGACGTGCCGGACGGCACGGAGGAGGCGGACAACCGCGAGCTGAAAAACTGGGGTACGAAGCGCGCTTTCGAGTTTCCGGCGCGCCAGCATTTCGAACTGGGCGAGGCGCTGGGGCTGATGGATTTCGAGCGGGCGGCGAAGATAGCGGGCAGCCGCTTCACCATTCTGCACGGCGCGCTGGCGCGACTGGAGCGCGCGCTCGGGCAGTTCATGCTGGACATGCACACTCTGCGGCACGGCTACACCGAGGTGAGCGTGCCGGCGCTGGTCAACGAGGCGGCGTTCTTCGGCACCAACCAGTTGCCGAAATTCGCCGCGGATTCGTTCCGCACCACGGACGGGCGCTGGCTCATTCCCACCGCCGAGGTGCCGATTACCAACATGGTGGCGGACGACATCCTGCCGGAGGCCGCGCTGCCGGTACGGCGTACGGCGCTGACGGAATGCTTCCGCAGCGAAGCCGGCTCGGCGGGACGCGACACGCGCGGCATGTTGCGCCAGCATCAGTTCCGCAAGGTGGAGCTGGTCAGCGTGGCGCACCCCGATCAAAGCGACGCGGAGCACGAGCGGATGACGCGCTGCGCCGAAGCGGTGCTGGAGGCGCTGGAGATACCCTACCGCCGCATGCTGCTGTGCGCCGGCGATACCGGGTTCGGCGCCGCGCGCACGCATGATCTGGAGGTCTGGCTGCCGGGGCAGGGGATGTGGCGCGAGATCAGCTCGTGTTCCAACACGCGGGCGTTCCAGGCGCGGCGTATGGGCGCGCGGTTCCGGGCCGCCGACGGCAAGACAGTGGCCCACGTGCACACGCTGAACGGCTCCGGCGTGGCGGTGGGCCGCGCGCTGATCGCGGTGCTGGAGAACTACCAGCAGGCGGATGGCAGCGTGCGCGTGCCGGAGGTGTTGCGGCCGGGAATGGGCGGGATGGAGGTCATACGGCGGTCGGCTTGAGCAGGGCAGCAGGTGGAGAAGCGAGAAGCTGCTACCTGCGCTGCCGCGGAACGTTGAAATCTGCGTCTCGGCGAGGCGCGCCCGACCGGAACGAAGGTGGCCGGTTCCTGTTTGGAAATGGCATCGTTTTCTTGTTCGACGAATTGCTCAGAGTCCGTCTGAGACGTGGCCTGTCAGATGGCGCGTTTGCGCGAGCACCGAAGCGGAGTTGCCGCTCGGCGATGAGCACCGGAGTATAACGAGAGCGCGTCAGCTGGCCGGCGGGGCGCGTTTTCAAGCGGACTCTCAGGTCAGGGAGAAGCCGGCCCAACCCGAAGCCACGTAGCGCCCCAGCGACGGGCAGGTGATAAACACCCGCCAGGCGTAGCGGCCGGGACGCGGCGAAGGCATGCGCACGGCAGAGACGTCCGTGGTGGTGCTGAACACCAGCGAGGCGCTACGGCCCTCCAGACGCATGACCTCGACGAAGTAGGCGGCCGGCGCCGGTGTGGCCGCCGCGGTCCAGACGAGCGGCAGGCCCCCGACCGGGACGGGCAGGCTGATCGAAGCCGGCGGATAGCTGCCGGCTGGCGCCGCGATGACGGCCGGCAGCCCCACCGCGGGGTGGGGTGGGCGGTTGGCCGCCGCCTGCAGTCCCTCGGCCGCAGCCTGGCTGAACCAGGCGTAGGCGAGCGCCAGGTTCTGCGGCACGCCATCGCCGGACTCGTAGAGCTGACCCAGGTCGAACGCGGCGCGCGCAAGGCCGCCCGTGGCCGAGGCGCCGTAGTAAGCCGCGGCCATCGCGGCGTCCCGCGCGGTGCCGCGTCCGCTGTCGTACATCACGGCCACGTTCAGCTCGGCCTCGGCCAGGCCGCCATCGGCCGCCTGGCGGTAGAGCGCCAGGGCGTGCGCGTTTCCCTCGGTTCCGGTGGCGGCAAGGTCGGCGGCGACGGCCTGGTTGAACACCGTGCGCGGGTCTGGCCGGGAGGCGGCCTGGGCCGCGCCGGCAAGCTGCGCCAGCGAAGCGAGGCCGGCCAGGCAGGCAGCTGCCCCCCATGCGCGGGCCCGCGCGTTCCCGGGCAGCGCGGGTCTCCGCCTCACGGGAGCTGGACTTCTATGGTTCCCGGATTGCGTCCGGGCAGGCCAGGTGGCGGCAGGACGAGCGACGGCTGCAGGGCGTTGCCGGCCAGCCTGGGCCAGGCGCTTTCGGACAGTGTTTTGGCTATGGTGTCGGCCAGAGGCCGGTCGTCGCTGTAGAAGTAGGAGATCACCCGGCGGGGTGGCGGCGCATGCACCGGCTTGGCGCGTATGTCGGTCAGGCCGGCGCCCTGCAGCTTCAGGGCGATCGGCCGCAGGCGCTCCAGCGCGCCGACACTGCGTGCCGGATAGAGCAGGATGACGGCGGCGGGAGCGCCGGCGGGCAGCGCCGGCCAGTCTGCGAGGGTGGCCGTGGGCAGGCTGGACGCCGGCACGGGCAGGCTGCGTACGGCGATGGCGGGGGGCAGCGGCGCCAACGCGGGCGGCGCGTCGCGTATCGGCGGTGGCGTGGCCGGGGCACTCTCGGCAGGAGCGGCGTGCACGGGCGGCGTCTGGGTGGGCGCGGGCGGCGGCAGCACGGACGGTCCGGACGAGGCGACCGACACGGCGGCAGGCGCGGGCTCACCTGCCGGCGGATGCAACACCAGGTTGGC
>CAHJWU010000199.1 GCA_903643085.1 Rhodospirillales bacterium | reverse complement strand
GCCGGGCGCGCAACTCGGCCAGGCTCGACACGCCCACGGCCAGCTTGATCAAATGAAGCGCCATCCGCCCGCCCTTTGCACCAGCCGGCCGCGTCCGGCTAGACACAAGCTCCGCAGCAGCGCCAGGAGCAAAAGTTTTTTGCTTCTTTTTTGCAAAAAAGAAGGCCTTCCTTGCCTTCCTTACCGCCACCCCCAAGGTCCCCCAAATGCAGAAAATCCGCTCCGGCGACATAGACCTCGCCGTGGACGTCCACGGCGAAGGCCCGCTAGCCATCCTCATGCACGGCTGGCCGGAACTCGGCCTCTCCTGGCGCCACCAGGTCCCCGCGCTGGTGGCGGCCGGCTACCAGGTGGCAGTGCCGGACATGCGCGGCTACGGGGCCAGCGGCAAGCCGGCCGAGACGGCCGCCTACACGCTGGATGTAATCGCGGATGACATGCGCGCGGTGGCGGACCATCTGGGAGCTACGCGCTGGGTGGCGGTGGGGCATGACTGGGGCGCGCCGGCGACGTGGCGCTGCGCGCTGCGGTTCCCCGATGCGGTGGCGGCCGTGTTCTGCCTGAGCGTGCCGCATAGCGGGCCGCCGCCGGTGCCGTTCTTCGACATCATCGAGCATCTGTATCCGGACCGATTCTTCTACATGCGCTATTTCCAGGACGAGGGCGTGGCGGAAGCCGAGTTCGAGGGCAGCGACTGGGAGCAGTCGCTCAAGCGCGTGTATTATTGGGCGGGCGGCGAGGGCGTGGGCAAGCGCACCGGCCGCCACGTGCCACGCGACAGCACCATGCTGGGCAGCCTGGATGAGCCGCCGCCTGGCCCGCTCGGTTTCATGTCTGATGACGAGTTGCGCGCTTACGCGGCGGCGTTCCGGACGGGTGGTTTCCGCGGGCCGCTGAGCTGGTATCGCAACTTCCCACAGAACGCGGCCGATGCGCGCGCGTATGGCGACAACATCATACGCCAGCCGGCCGGCTTCCTGGCCGGCGACCGCGAGATGGTGCTGCGCATGCTGCCGAACCAGCTGGAGAATCTGCGTCGCATGTGCGCCGATCTGCGCGTGGAGGTCAGCCTGCCCGGCGCCGGCCATTGGGTGCAGCAGGAGCGGCCGGCGGAGGTGAACGCCGCGCTGGTCGGCTTCCTGGATTCTGTGAGGGACCGCCTGTGAGCGCTGCATTGTCGCTGCCACGCCTGCCTGGTTTCCACGCGCCCTACGCGCCGGATGATGCGATGCTGGCCGAGCAGTTCCTGGCCGGCGCTATGCTGGCACCCGCCCGCGAGGCCCGCATCGACGGGGAGGCGCGCCGCCTGGTCACCGCCATACGCGCCAGCGCCAGCGGGATCGGCGGCATCGAGGCGCTGCTGCGGGAGTATTCGCTCTCCACGCCGGAGGGTCTGGCGCTGATGGTTCTGGCCGAGGGCCTGTTGCGCGTGCCCGATGACGCCACCGCCGACCGGCTGATCGAGGACAAGCTGGGGCAGGGCGGCTTCGCACAGGGGCCGGACACGCGGCCTGATTCGCTGCTGGTGTCTGCGTCCGCCTGGGCGCTGGGCCTGTCCGCGCGGTTGATAGGACCCGCGGACACGCCGGAGGGCATATTGCGCGGCGTGGTGCGCCGGCTTGGCCTGCCCACGGTGCGTGGCGCGCTGCGCCAGGCGATGCGGGTGATGGGCAACCACTTCGTGCTCGGCCAGACGATCGAGGAAGCGCTGGGCCGCGCCGGATCGCGCGCGGGGCGGGTGTTCCGCTACAGCTTCGACATGCTGGGCGAGGGTGCGCGCACCGCGGACGACGCGGCGCATTACCAGACCAGCTACGCCGACGCGATCGAGGCGATCGGCCGGGCGGCCGGCAACAAGCCGCTGCCGGACCGGCCCGGCATAAGCGTGAAATTGTCCGCGCTGCACCCGCGCTACGAGGCGGTGAGCCGCGCGCGTGTGATGGACGAGCTGGTGCCGCGCGTGCGCGAGCTGGCGCGCCGCGCCGCCATACACGGGCTGAACTTCACCGTAGATGCGGAGGAGGCCGACCGGCTGGAACTCTCGCTGGACGTGATCGCCGCCGTGGCCGAGGACAGGCAGTTGTCCGGCTGGGACGGGTTCGGACTGGCGGTGCAGGCGTACGGCAAGCGCGCGCGCGAGACGATCGACTGGGTGGGTGCGCTGGCCGAGACGCTGGACCGCCGCTTCATGGTGCGTCTGGTGAAAGGCGCGTACTGGGACACGGAGATCAAGCGCGCGCAGGAGCGCGGCCTGCCGGATTATCCGGTGTTCACGCGCAAGCCGATGACCGATCTCAGCTACATGGCTTGCGCCGAACGCCTGCTGGCGCAGCGCCCGCGCATCTATCCGCAGTTCGCCACGCATAACGCGCTGACGGTGGCCAGCGTGATGGAGCGCGCCGGCAACACGGACGGCTACGAGTTCCAGCGTTTGCACGGCATGGGCGACGCGCTCTACGCGTCTTTGCTGGAAGGCCATCCCGGCGTGGCGGTGCGCACCTACGCGCCGGTTGGCGTGCACACGGATTTGCTGGCCTATCTGGTGCGCCGCCTGCTGGAGAACGGGGCGAACTCGTCGTTCGTATCCGTCGCCGCGGATGCGGACGTGCCGGTCGATACGCTGCTGCGCCGCCCTGCCGCGATCGTTGCTACGCCCGCGCGCGCGCGGAACGCGTCGTTGCCGCTGCCGGCAGCGCTTTTCGGAACCGGGCGGCGCAATTCCGCGGGCGTGGAATTTGGTGATGCTGCCGCGCTGGAGGCGCTGCTAGCGGAAGTGGTGCGCCATGAAGGGCCGGGCACCGCCGCGTCCGTGATCGATGGCGCGTTGCAGACGGGTGCCGCGCGCCCGGCCATCTGCCCGGTGGATGGTGTGCGCGTGATCGGCGACGTCTCCGACGCTAGCCCGGCGCAGGCTGACCAGGCGATGGACGCGGCACATGCCGGGTTCCGCGCTTGGTCGCACATGCCGGCCGGCGCGCGCGCCGATGTGTTGGAGCGCGCGGCGGACCTGCTGGAACGGCAGCGCGGCCGCCTGCTTGCGTTGCTTGCCGACGAGGGCGGCAAGACGTTGGATGACGGTGTGGCGGAGATACGCGAGGCGGTGGATTTCCTGCGCTATTACGCCGCGCAGGCCCGCTCGCTGTTCGGCGCCGGCGAGGTGCTCCCCGGTCCCACAGGCGAGCGCAACATGCTGCGCCACCGCGGCCGCGGCGTGTTCGTGTGCATCTCGCCCTGGAACTTCCCGCTTGCCATCTTCCTGGGCCAGATCGGCGCGGCGCTGGCGGCAGGCAACACGGTGGTTGCCAAACCGGCCGAACAGACGCCGCTGGTTGCCGCGGAAGCGGTGCGCCTGCTGCACCAGGCTGGCGTTCCAGGCAACGCACTTCACCTCGTCATTGGTGACGGCGCGATCGGTGCGCAAGTCGTAGCGCACAAGGATGTGGCCGGCGTGGCTTTTACCGGCTCCACGCAGGTCGCCTGGGCGATAAACCGTGCGCTTGCCGCGAAAGACGGCCCGATCGTGCCGCTGATCGCGGAGACCGGCGGCATAAACGCGATGATCGTGGACGCGACGGCCTTGCCCGAACAGGTGGTGGACGATGCGGTGATGAGCGCGTTCCGCAGCGCCGGTCAGCGCTGCTCGGCGCTGCGCCTGATGTGCGTGCAGGAGGACGTGGCCGACCGGGTGTTCACCATGCTCGCAGGCGCCGCGCGCGAGCTGAAGCTTGGCGATCCGCGCGATCCCAGCACGCATATCGGCCCGGTGGTGGATGCCGAGGCACAGCGCCGCCTGCTGGACCATGTGGCAGCGATGCGCGCCACCGCGCGCGTGCACTACGCCGGGGCGGCACCCGAGCGCGGCTACTTCGTGGCACCGCACATCTTCGAGCTCGACCAGCCGCGCGACCTGGCGGTTGAGATCTTCGGCCCCGTGCTGCACGTGGTGCGCTATCGCGCGGCCGAGCAGGACGCGCTGCTGGACGCGATTGAGGCAACCGGCTACGGCCTCACGCTCGGCATACACACGCGCATCGACGCTGCGGCCGAACGCATCGCCGCGCGCTTGTCCACCGGCAACATCTACGTCAACCGCAACATGATCGGCGCCGTTGTGGGCACGCAACCATTCGGCGGTTCGGGTTTGTCGGGAACGGGGCCGAAGGCGGGCGGGCCGGATTACCTGCGGCGCTTCGGCGTGGAGCAGACGGTTTCTGTGAATACGGCGGCGGCCGGCGGGAACGCAGCGTTGCTGGCGGCGGAGGAGTGATACCTATGGGCTGAACTGTTGATTTGTAGAAAGCCCAGCGTGTCGTGCGCAGCACGCTCTCGCGTGACCTCTGGGCCCAGTCCTAAAACGATGTGTCAGCCTGCCCAAGAGATGGGGGTCTGGGGCCTCAAGGCCCCAGCGGGGTCTGGGGCGGAGCCCCATGCTTGCTTACAGGTCAAGGTTTCCGTTCACTGAAACGAGTGCCGGCCCAGGCCGCCAGAACGCCTCGCGTGCCTGGTGATCAAACCAGCAAGGCGCGCTCCAGCATGCCGAGCCCTTCCTCCAGCACGGCGTCCTCCACGGTGAGCGGCACCAGTATCCGGACCACGTTGGAGAACACGCCGCAGGACAACAGCACCAGCCCGTGCTCCAGCGCACGCGCAGTCACCCGCTTCGTGGCCTCCGCATCCGGCTCCGTGCCGCCCCGCTCCTTGAAGATTTCGAAGCCCACCATGGCGCCTGGCCCGCGTATCGCGCCGACCGGCAACGTGTCGTTGCGCTGCGCCATCGCGCCCACGCGCGCCTTTATGCGCGCGCCGATCGAGTCCGCGCGGGCCAGCAGGCCTTCATCGTGTATCACGTCCAGCACGGCGAGTGCGGCCGCGCAGGCGACGGGATTGCCTGCGTAGGTTCCGCCCAGGCCGCCCGGCTCGGCCGCCTGCATCACCGCCTCGCGGCCGATCACGCCGGACAGCGGAAACCCGCCCGCCAGCGATTTCGCCACCGTCACCAGGTCCGGCTGCACGCCGGAATGCTCGATGGCGAACATACGGCCGGTGCGCGCGAACCCGCTCTGCACCTCGTCGGCGATCAGCACGATGCCGTGCCGGTCGCAGATCTGGCGCAGCGCCACGAGCAACTCCGCTGGCGCCTCGTAGAACCCGCCTTCGCCCTGCACCGGCTCGATGATGATCGCCGCCACACGGTTCGGTTCGATGTCCGCGCGGAACAGGAACTCCAGCGCCTTGAGAGAATCCGCGACCGTCGTGCCGTGATGCGCGACGGGGAACGGCACGTGGTAGATCTCGGCAGGAAACGGCCCGAAACCGCGCTTGTAGGGCAGGGTCTTGCCCGTCATTGCACTCGTCATGATGGTGCGGCCGTGGAAGCTGCCCGAGAACGCGATGATGCCGCCGCGTCCGGTCGCCACGCGCGCGATCTTCACCGCGTTTTCCACCGCTTCCGCGCCGGTGGTGAAGAAGATCGTACGTGCCGGCCCGGCGAACGGCGCCAGCGCGTTCAGCCGCTCCGCCAGCGCCACGTAAGGCTCATACGCCAGAACCTGCACGCAGGTGTGGGTGAACCGGCTCATCTGCTCGGTGGCCGCAGCAATCACCCGCGGGTGGCAGTGCCCGGTGTTGAGCACGGCGATCCCGCCGGCGAAATCGATGTAGCGCCTGCCTTCCACGTCCCAGATTTCGCTGTTCTTCGCGTGGTGCGCGTAGACCGATGTCGCGTGGCCCAGCGCTCTCGGCACCGCGGCGTTGCGCCGCTCCAGTAGGTCTATGTTTCCCATGCGGACAGGCTCCAAAACAAGGAAGCGGTTTTTGAAAGCCGAATTCTGCTTCCTGTCGGCGGTGGCTGGATGCTGCGCGACGGACCTGCTTACCTTGCCTGCTGGATCGCCGACAACACCCACCGGCCGCCGGGCGCGCGCAGGAACGTCCAGACCTCGGTCACCGTGACCCGCTCCGTCAGGCTGCCATCCACCACGCGCCCGCCGGCATCCTTCGTCACGTCCAGCATGGAAAACCGCATCGCCACGGTCGCGTATTCGCGCGCGCCCTCCGACCAGGCTTCAGACAGGTCACCCTGCATCAGCTGCACGTTGGCCACATAGTTGCGCACGCCGCGGCTGGTCTGCTCCGCCAGCTGCTCGGCGAAGAAGCTGGTCATCTCCGGCGTGGCGAGCGCGCCGAGTGCGGCCAGGTCATGCTTTGACCAGGCGGCCTGGATGTTGTGCAGCAGCTGGTCGAACGCCTGGTAGTCCGCCGGCACGACCGTGACCGGGCGCGTGCCGCCGCCGCCGGCCGGGCGTGCGCCTTGCCGGCCCAGCCC
>CAHJWU010000198.1 GCA_903643085.1 Rhodospirillales bacterium | reverse complement strand
GCTTGATGAGGCGGGGACAAGAGCAAGGAAGCAAGCAGTCCTTTTTTGAAAAAAAGGACCAAAAAACTTTTGCTTCCGAAGACGGGCGTTTCAGCACCCGCCGACAGGGAGCAAAAGTTTTTTGCTTCTTTTTTTCAAAAAAGAAGGCCTTCCTTCCTCTCTCACCGCCCGCCATACAAAGCGCCCCAACTCCGGAGCGCGTCCCCAATGCCGAACATCACCCTGCCCGACGGCTCGGTCCGCCGCTTCGAGGGCGCGGTGACGGGCACCGAGGTCGCGGCCGCGATCGGGCCTGGCCTGGCCAAGGCCGCGCTGGCGATGAAGGTGGACGGACGCGCGGCGGACCTCTCGCGCAGCATAGAGGCGGATTGCCGCGTGGTGTTCGTCACCAGGCGCGATCCCGAAGCGCTGGAGATGATACGCCACGACACCGCGCACGTGCTGGCCGAAGCCGTGCAGTCGCTCTACCCCGGCACGCAGGTGACGATCGGGCCGTCCATCGAGAACGGCTTCTACTACGATTTCGCCCGCAACGAGCCGTTCCGGCCGGAGGATTTCCCCGCCATCGAGGCACGTATGCGCGAGATCGTGGCGCGGCGCGCGAAGTTCGTGCGCGAGGTATGGGACCGCGACGCGGCGATCGCGTTCTTCGCTGCGCGCGGCGAGCGCTACAAGGCCGAGTTGATACGCGACCTGCCGCAGAGCGAGACGATCACCATCTATCGCCAGGGCGAGTGGCTGGATCTGTGCCGCGGCCCGCACATGCGCGACACCGGCGATATCGGCGGCGCGTTCAGGCTGATGAAGGTGGCCGGCGCGTACTGGCGCGGCGACCACCGCAACGCGATGCTGACGCGTATTTATGGGACTGCGTGGCGGGACCAGAAGGAGCTGGATGCGCATCTGCACCAGCTCGAGGAGGCGGAGCGGCGCGACCACCGCCGCATTGGCCGCGAAATGGACCTGTTCCACATACAGGAAGAGGCGGTGGGCAGCATCTTCTGGCACCCGAAAGGCTGGAAGCTGTACCGCACCGTCGAGGAGTACATGCGGCGCCGGCTGGACGCGTCTGGCTACGACGAAGTGCGCACGCCGCAACTTGTCGATCGCTCGCTGTGGGAACGCAGCGGACACTGGGAAAAATACCGCGAGCACATGTTCATCGCCACGGTAGAGGACGAGGAGAAAACGCTCGCGCTGAAGCCGATGAACTGCCCGTGCCACGTGCAGATATTCCGCCACGGCCTACGCAGCTATCGAGAACTACCGATGCGCATGGCGGAGTTCGGCGCCTGCCACCGCTACGAACCGTCGGGCGCGCTGCACGGCATCATGCGCGTGCGTGGGTTTACCCAGGATGACGCGCACATCTTCTGCACCGAGGCGCAGATCGCCGGCGAGACCGCGCGCTTCGTCGAGCTGCTGCGCTCGGTGTATGCCGATTTCGGCTACGAGACGTTCCGGGTGAAATTCGCCGACCGGCCGGACACGCGCGCCGGCGAGGATGCGGTGTGGGACCGCGCGGAGGCGGCGTTGCGCGAAGCCTGCGCCATGGCCGGCGTGGAATACGAGCTGAACCCCGGCGAGGGCGCGTTCTACGGCCCCAAACTGGAATTCGTGCTGCGCGACGCGATCGGGCGCGACTGGCAATGCGGCACGCTGCAGGTGGATTTCGTGCTGCCCGAACGGCTGGACGCGGAATACGTGGGCGAGGACAGCGCGCGCCACCGCCCGGTGATGCTGCACCGCGCGATACTGGGCAGCTTCGAGCGCTTCCTCGGCATCCTGATCGAACAATACGCCGGCCGTTTCCCGCTCTGGCTGGCGCCGGTGCAGGTGGTTGTCGCCTCCATCGTGTCGGACGCGGGCGAATATGCCGAGCAGGTGGCGGCCGCCCTGCGCGCCGGCGGCCTGGAGGCGCGGGCGGACACGCGCAACGAGAAGATCAACGCCAAGGTGCGCGAGCACAGCCTGGCGCACGTGCCGGTGCTGGCGGTGGTCGGCCGCCGCGAGGCGGAGCAGAGGAGCGTCGCGCTGCGGCGGCTGGGCAGCGACGCGCAGGAGGTTCTGGGGTTGGCGGAGGCGGTGGCGCTGCTGAAAAGCGAGGCGGAGGCGCCGGACGTGCGGCGGGCGGGGCGATAGGAAGCAAGCAGTCCTTTTTTGAAAAAAAGGACCAAAAAACTTTTACTCCCGGCGCGTTTGCAGCGACCTTGTGCTTCTGACGCGTGTGCCGCGTTGACAGATCGCGCTCGTTGTTCGCCGAATGGCCAAGAGCGCCGACCTCCACAGATGCTTCAACCGGATCGGCAGCCCGCGCAGACATGTTCGGGATCTCGCGGGGCAATACCGGCCGGCCTCGAATTACTACCCGCGCCTCAGCAGGCGTATCTGTTTAAAAGCACACGGACGCCGCAAATGCGGGAGGAAACAAAAGTTTTTTGGTCCTTTTTTTCAAAAAAGGACTGCTTGCTTCCTGCCTGGGATCACCGCCAGCGCCAACCGCTACTCCGCCGCCGCCTTGCGCTCGATCGCAGCGGGCGCTACCGCCGCGTCCGCCTGGAACGCCTGCAGGCCGGTCTGCCAGCGCCCGAGTATCAGCGCGTGGATGTCGTGCGTCCCCTCGTAAGTGTTCACCGCCTCCAGGTTCATCACGTGGCGTATCACGTGGTATTCGTCGGAGATGCCGTTCCCGCCATGCATGTCGCGCGACACGCGGGCGATCGCCAGCGCCTTGCCGCAATTGTTACGCTTCATCAGGGAAACCATTTCGGGCACCGATGTGTGCTCGTCCATCAGCCGGCCCAGCCGCAGAGAGCCCTGCAGGCCGAGGGCGATATCCGTCTGCATGTCCGCCAGTTTCAGTTGCACGATCTGGTTGGCGGCGAGCGGGCGGCCGAACTGGCGGCGGTCCAGCGTGTATTGCCGCGCCGCTTCCCAGCAGAACTCGGCCGCACCCATCGCACCCCAGGAGATGCCGTAGCGCGCCTTGTTCAGGCAGCTGAACGGGCCTTTCAGGCCGCGCACGCCGGGCAGGATGTTGGCTTCCGGCACGAACACGTCGTCCATCATGATGCTGCCGGTGACGGACGCGCGGAGCGAAAACTTGCCCTCGATCTTCGGCGTCTCGAAGCCGTCCATCCCGCGCTCCAGGATGAAGCCGCGTATCACGCCATCATCTGTCTTGGCCCACACCACCGCCACGTCGGCGATCGGCGCGTTGGTGATCCACGTCTTGGCGCCGGAGACGCGGTAGCCGCCGGGCGCCGCGCGGGCGCGGGTGATCATGCTGCCGGGGTCGCTGCCGTGATCCGGCTCGGTCAGCCCGAAGCAGCCGACCAGCTCGCCGCTGGCCAGGCCGGGCAGATACTTCTCGCGCTGTGCCTCGGTGCCGAAGGCGTGGATCGGGTGCATCACCAGGCTGGACTGCACGGACATCGCCGAGCGGTAGGCACTGTCGACGCGCTCCACCTCGCGCGCGATCAGGCCGTAGCTCACGTGGTTCACGCCGGCGCAGCCATAGCCCTCGATGGTGGGGCCGAGCAGGCCGAGCGCGCCCATGTCGCGGAAGATGCCGCGGTCGAAGGTCTCGTGCCGGTTGGCCTGGACGATGCCGGGCATCAGCTTGCCCTGGCAGTAATCGTGCGCCGCGTCGCGCACGGCGATCTCCTCGGCGCTGAGCTGGCCTTCCAGGTCTAGTGCGTCCAGCCAGGTCATTTTGCGCTCCTGAGAAAGGAAGAAAGGCCTTCTTTTTTGAAAAAAAGAAGCAAAAAACTTTTACCACTGGCGACGCTGAACTGCTTCGGCACGTCAGGATAGAACCGGCTGGTGCAGATGCGGAGAGGAAAAGTCTTTTGCTTCTTTTCAAAAAAGAAGGCCTTGCTCACTCCTCCGCCTCCGCCCGCAACCGCCGGAAGCTCCTTACGCTGAACGGCAGCATCAGCACATAGATAAGCCCCGCCGCAGCAAGCGCCAGCCACGGGTCCGCTACCAACAGGGCCGCGAAGAACCCCGTGCCCAGCAGCAACGCCAGCACGTACTCCGCCGGCACCTTGAAGTTCTTGAAACTCCAGACCGGCAGGGTGGAGACGAGCAGCAGCGAGGTGCCCACCAGCATGGCGGCCACAAAACCGGGGTACAGCGCCGCGTCCGCCATGCGCACCCAGCCCTGTTCGACCGCCTCCAGCCACAGAAACAGCGGCAGCAGGACCACCCCTGCGCCGGCCGGCGCCGGCACGCCGGTGAAGAAGCTTTGCGCGTAGGCGGGCTTCGGGCTGGTCTCCAGCGCCGCGTTGAAGCGCGCCAGGCGCAGCGCCATGCACACGGTGAACATCAGGCACGGCATGAAGGCGAACCGGTTCGTGCCGTGCAGCGACCAGATGTAGAGGATCATCGCCGGCGCCACGCCGAAGCTGCAGAAATCCGACAGGCTGTCGAACTCCGCGCCGAAGCGCGAGGTGGCCTTCAGCAGGCGCGCGAGGCGGCCGTCCAGACCGTCTATGATGGCGGCCACCACCACGGCCAGGGCGGCGGCCTGCCAGCGCGCATCCAGCGCGTAGCGTATGCTGGTAAGCCCGGCGCACAGCCCGAGCAGGGTCAGCAGGTTGGGCATCATCCTGTTGAAGGACGGGCCCTTGTAACGCGGCCGGCGGCGCAGGCGACGGCGCCCGAGCGGCCGCAAACCCGGACGGGGCGCCTGGTCCACCCGTCAGCCCAGGGTGGCGACCACGGTCTCGCCCCCCACCATCGTCTGGCCGACCACAACCAGCGGTGCGACGCCCACCGGCAGGTAGATGTCCGTGCGCGAGCCGAAGCGTATGATGCCGAACCGGTCGCCGGTGCGCAGGCTGTCGCCCTGACGCACGTCGCACAGGATGCGCCTGGCGATCAGCCCGGCAATCTGCACCACGGCGAGGTCCCGCCCGTCGGCGAGCCGGATGGCCAGCGCGTTGCGCTCGTTGTCCTCGCTGGCCTTGTCGACGCTGGCGTTCAAAAAGGTTCCGGCGTGGTAGGCGATGCGGGTGATGGTGCCGCCCGCCGGAACGCGGTTCACGTGCACATTCAGCACGGAGAGGAAGGTGGCAACCCGCCAGCGCGGGGCCAGGCCGAGGCCGAGTTCCGCGGGCGGCGTGGCCATCTGCACCGAAACCACCCGCCCGTCCGCGGCGGAGACCACGAGCCCTGGTCGCGGCGGCGCCACGCGCTCCGGATCGCGGAAGAAATACAGGCAGAACAGGGTGGCGGCCAGGCCGATCCAGAACACGCCGTAGCCGGTGAACAGGCCGACCACGGCCACCGCGGCAGCACCGGCGATGAAGGGTTGCCCGGCCCGGTGCGGCGGCGCCAGCACCAGCCGCAGCGATTGCAGGAGGGACATCCCCGATGTGATGGGAGGTTGAGGAGGCCGGGTCAAGTTAAGGCAAGGCAACCGTGGCGGGCCGTTCCAGCAAGGCAAGGCCTTCTTTTTTGAAAAAAAGAAGCAAAAAACTTTTGTCCCCGCGTATTTGCGGCAGCCTGATTTATCCGGACGCACCTGGGCGCCGCGTCGGCCGGGTGCTCCTGGACGGACGGGACGCGGCAGATCCGGCCTCAGCCCGGAACCAGATCGAATGCCACGCTGAGCCGCGCCCCCGGGCTCGTGAACGGCACCGTGCCGTGCCACATGTAGGACGGGAACAGCACGAGCAGGCCGGGCTCCGGCCTGACCACATGCTCGGCCGCCAGCGCCGGCACGGTCGGGATGCCGGGCTGGCCGAACTTGATGCACGCGTCCTGGCCGGCGCCGGCCATCTCCGGCAAGGCCACGTAACAGGCCGAGGACAGCCAGCCCTCCGGGTGTATGTGGTCCGTGTGGTAGCCGCCTGGCCGCAGCCGCACCGACCAGGCGCCGTGGAAGCGGTAGCGGCCGGTGTTGCGCTGGCGCACCGGATCCGCCCCCTGCCCGAGTGCCGCGAGGTGGCGCCTGATCGGGCCGTCCACCGCCTGGAAGAAGGCGCGTATCACCGGATCGTCCGAGGTCAGCAGGTTGGCCGCCTGGCTGCCGTGGCGCAACGACTGGTCCAGCGGGTGGGCGCGGAAGGGATGCAGCCCGGCCAGCACGCGCGCCAGGTCGGCCAGGTATCCGGCAAGGCTGTCCCAGCCCGGCGGCGTGTCCATCCGCCAGCAGCCCACGAAGGAAGCGTAGTCGTAACGTTGCCCGTAGCGCGCATCCCCGAGCAGCCGCCAGGCGGTCGCCTGGTAGGCCAGCGCGCGCTGGTCCAGTCCGTCGCCGGCCACCAGCGCCTCGGCAAGCGGCCCCGCCCGCGCCACATCGCCCACCGCCACGCAGGCGGC
>CAHJWU010000197.1 GCA_903643085.1 Rhodospirillales bacterium | reverse complement strand
ATGACCCCGGGAACGCCGGCCGGACCCATCGGACCCATAGCCCCCGTCAGTCCAATCGATCCCACAGCCCCCGCAGGCCCTGCAATCCCTTGTGTCCCGGCAGGCCCGGCGGCGCGGGGCTGGGGGATGGTCGGGCATGTCATGGCCTGTATGCCGGCCGGGGTCTGACAGGCGGCGAGGCCGAGAAGGGTGACAGCAAAAACCGTGGCGCCGGCAAACCACGGCGCGCGGCCTCCTGGTTCTGGGTCACCGCGCGACAGCGCAGTCAGAAGTTCTTCGCTCCCTTTCAACAAAACTCTGCTTGCTACCCGGGCACCAAAACGCAGACAGCCGCCTGCGCCGCCACGCCCTCGCCACGCCCGGTGAACCCGAGCCGTTCGGACGTGGTGGCCTTCACCGAGATCGCGTCCAGGGACACGCCCAGCAGCTCGGCCAGGCGGGCGCGCATCGCCGGCGCGTGCGGGGTAATCTTGGGGCGTTCGCAGATCAGGGTGACGTCGGCGTTGGCCAGCCGGCCGCCGCGGGCGGCGATGCGGGCGGCGGCGTGGCGGAGGAAGCGGGCGCTGTCGGCGTCTTTCCACTCTCCTTCGGTGGGCGGAAAGTGGCGGCCGATGTCGCCTTCGGCCAGCGCGCCGTAGATGGCGTCGCAGAGCGCGTGTATGCCGACGTCCGCATCCGAATGGCCGTCCAGGCCGAACTCGCAGGGTACGTCTATGCCGCAGAGGATCATCTTGCGGCCCGGTCTGGTCGCGTGGACGTCGAAGCCGGTGCCCATGCGGGGGATGGTCTGGGAAGCCAGGCTGCGTTCCAGGCGGACAGCGTCTTCAGCTATGGTCAACTTCACGTTCTCCTCGTGGCCGGGGATGATGGCGACCGCGTGCCCGGCCTGTTCCAGCAGCCAGGCGTCGTCGGTGGCGTCGTGCCGGACGGCTGCCTGGTGGGCGGCGAGCAGCGTGGGGTAGTGGAAGGCCTGCGGGGTCTGCGCGCGCCAGAGGCCGGCGCGGGGAACGGTTCCGGTGATCACGCCGGCCTCCGCGCGCTTGAGGGTGTCGGCGACGGCCACCGCGGGGATGGCGCCGCGATGGGTGGCGAGTGCTGCGATCAGGGCCGGGATGGTGCCGTCCGGGATGAGCGGGCGGGCGCCGTCATGCACCAAAACCACGTCCGGGGCGTGGGGGGCGAGTGCTTCGAGGCCAGAGCACACGCTTTGCTGCCTGGTGGCGCCGCCTGGCACGGGGGGCAGGTGGTCCAGGCCGGCCAGTGCGGCGTCGATGGCGGCTGCGTCGCCAACCGGCTGCAGGAGGTGGACGTGCGGCAGCAGGCAAGCGGCGGCCCAGTGCAGGACAGGGCGGCCGGCAAGGTGGGTAAACTGTTTGGGGGTGGGGGTGGCGTAACGGGTGCCAGTGCCGGCGGCGACAAGGATGGCGGCGATGCGCATGCCGGTGGGTTTGGGGCGGGGACAGGAAAAAAGGAAGGTCTTCTTTCTTGAAAGAAGCAGAGTTTTGTCTCTCCGCCTGCACTATGGCGCGCTCTGGTTCTGCCCATGCGCGGACTGGCACAACCAGAGCGCCGTGTCTTAGGCGCCGGACACGGAAGTTTTCGTTCTCTGCCGAAAAACGAAGGTTCTGCTTCTCTTCGCGTTGCAACATGCCTGAAATCTGACTAGCGTGCCTAAATCATGGGCAGTGCATTAAAATCTATCGATCTCGGCCAGGGCGTCTCGATCGACACCCCGGTGATCCTGGCGCCGATGTCCGGGGTGACGGACCTGCCGTTCCGCCGGCTGGCCAGGAAGCACGGTACAGGCATGGTTGTCTCCGAAATGATCGCGAGCTGGGCGATGCTGCGGGAGAACCGCAACACGTTGCGTATGGCCGCGCTGGACGAGGGCGGCGGGCCGCGGGCGATCCAGTTGGCCGGGTGCGAGCCGGCGGCCATGGCCGAGGCGGCGCGTATGTCGGCCGATCTGGGCGCCGAGGTGATCGACATCAATTTCGGCTGCCCGGTACGCAAGGTGGCGGTGGGCCAGCAGGCGGGCTCGGCGCTGATGCGCGACGAGGCGGCCGCGGCGCGCATCCTGGAGGCGACCGTGCGGGCAGCCGGCGTGCCCGTCACCCTGAAGATGCGCATGGGATGGGACCACCAGAACCTGAACGCGCCGCGTCTGGCGCGGGTGGCGGAGGAATGCGGAGTACGCATGGTGACGGTGCACGGGCGCACCCGCCAGCAGTTCTACACCGGGGTGGCGGACTGGGATTTTGTCGGCGCGGTGAAGCGTGCGGTTGGCATTCCGGTGATCGTGAACGGCGACATCAACAGCGCGGAGGATGCCGCCCGCGCCAGGGCACGCTCGGGGGCGGATGGCGTGATGGTCGGACGCGCGTGCTATGGCCGGCCGTGGTTTCCCGCCCAGGTTGCACATTTTTTAAGCACTGGCCGGCATCTGCCGGAGCCGGAACTGGCGACTCAGCAATCCATATTGCTGGAACATTATGAGGCCATGCTGGCGCATTTCGGCGCCGATGCCGGCCTGCGGCTGGCCCGCAAGCACGTGGCCTGGTACTCGCGCGGGCTGCCCGGCTCGGCGGAGTTCCGGGCCGCCATCATGCGGCTGACGGACGCGCCGGCCGTGGTGGCGCTGATCACGCGCTTCTACGCGCCGCTCATCGCGGCCGGCATCTCGCGCGAGGCGCCGGCGCCCGAGCCGGACAGCCACGCCATGGCAAGCTCCGCTGTGGCCAGCCCCGCTTTGGCGGGTATGGCCGCATGAGACTGCCGCTTGCCCGTCGCGGGCGCCTGGCGGTGGTGAGCACCGCGCCGGATCCGGCCGCCCTGCTGTCGGCGATCCCGATCGCCTGCGTGCTGGTGGATGGCGAGAACCGCTTCCGCTACGCCAACCCGGCGGCCGAGCAGTTCTTCGCGCTTTCCATCATGCAGTTGCGCCACATGGGGCTGGCGGACCTGGTGGCGCCGGACAGCCCGCTATTCGCGCTGATCGGCCAGGTGCGCGGCGGCGAGGTGGTGGTCAGCGACCACGATCTGCATTTCGACGGCCCGCGCCTGCAGCGCCGTTGCGTGACGGTGCAGGGCACGCCGGTGCCGGAGGACCCTGGCTGCGTGATGCTGACGTTCCAGCACGAATCGGCCGCGCGCGTGCTGGACCGGCAGCTCAACTTTCGCAGCGCGGCGCGCTCGGTCGCAGGCATGGCGGCGATACTGGCGCATGAGGTGAAGAACCCGCTCTCCGGCATACGCGGCGCGGCGCAGCTGCTGGAGCATTCGGTCAGCGAGCCGGACCGCGAACTGGCCGTGCTGATACGCGACGAGGCGGACCGGATACGCGAGCTGGTCGACCGCATGGAGGCGTTCGGCGAGAAGCCGGTGGCGCGCGACGCGGTCAACATACACCGCGTGCTGGAGCACGTGCGACGGCTGGCGCAGACCGGGTTCGCGGCACATCTGCGCATCGTCGAGCTCTACGACCCGTCTTTGCCGCCTGTGCTGGGCAACCGGGACCAGCTCGTGCAGGTGCTGCTGAACCTGGTGAAGAACGCGGCCGAGGCCATCACCGGGGAGACGGACCAGGGCGAGATCACGCTGGTGACGGCGTATCAGCACGGGGTTCGCCTGGTGGTGCCCGGTACGCAACGGCGGGTGCACCTGCCCTTGGTGGTGAGCGTGCGCGACAGCGGGCCTGGCATCCCGGCGGACCTGCGGGAGAACCTGTTTGATCCGTTCGTCACGACGAAGCCCACCGGCAGTGGCCTGGGGCTTGCACTGGTCGCAAAAATCATCGGTGAGCATGGGGGACTTATTGAAGTCGACAGCCGGCCTGGGCGGACGGAGTTTCGGGTGTTTTTGCCGATCTTTCTTGAGGAACAGTTTGACCGCTAGGAAGCAAGGCCGTCTTCGGGAAAACCAAGCAGGCTTGCGTCCCGGCGTCGCGGGTTCGTTGGCGCGCGCGTCTCGACGAAGCCTGGCCGACGCAGACACCGGTCTCTCGGTTCTTTTCTGCAGGAAAGAACCGCTCTCTTGACTCCTCCCACCGTGCTGGTCGCCGACGACGACCGCTCGATACGAACAGTCCTCACCCAGGCGCTGGGACGGTCCGGGTACCAGGTGCGGGCCACCGGCAGCGCCGGCATGCTGTGGCGCTGGGTGGAGGAGGGCGAGGGAGACCTGGTGATCACCGACGTGGTGATGCCGGACGATAACGGGTTGGATCTGCTGCCGCGTATCAAGCGCTGCCGGCCGGAGCTGAGGGTGATCGTGATGAGCGCGCAATCCACGCTCATCACCGCGGTGAAGGCGGCGCAGCGCGGGGCGTTCGAGTACCTGCCGAAGCCATTCGACCTGGCCGAGCTGCTGGCTGTGGTGGGGCGGGCGTTGGCCGTGCCGTTGCCGGTGGGCGATGGGACGGAGGTGGTGCGCGATAGCGAGGAGAAGCTGCCGCTGATCGGGCGCAGCCAGGCGATGCAGGACATCTATCGCACGATCGCGCGGCTGACGACGACCGATCTGACGGTGATGGTGAACGGCGAGAGCGGCACGGGCAAGGAGCTGGTGGCCCGCGCGCTGCACGATTACGGGCGCCGCCGGGCCGGGCCGTTCGTGGCGATCAACATGGCGGCGATCCCGCGCGAGCTGATCGAGAGCGAGCTGTTCGGGCATGAGCGGGGCAGCTTCACCGGGGCGCATAATAGGAGCCAGGGGCGGTTCGAGCAGGCGGCGGCAGGCACGCTGTTTCTCGACGAGATAGGCGACATGCCGCCGGAGGCGCAGACGCGGCTGCTGCGGGTGTTGCAGGAAGGGGAATTCACCTCCGTGGGCGGGCGGGCGCCGATACGGGCGAACGTGCGTATCGTCGCGGCGACGCACCGGGATCTGCGTCAGGCGATACGGGCCGGGCAGTTTCGCGAGGACCTGTTCTACCGGCTGAACGTGGTGCCGATCCGGCTGCCGCCCTTGCGGGAGCGGGCGGAGGACGTGGCCGTGCTGGCGCGGCATTTCCTGGAAAAGGCGCGCCAGGCAGGGCTGGGGGCGAAGGTGCTGGACCAGGGCGCGGTCAGCGAGCTGCGGCGGTATCGCTGGCCCGGCAACGTGCGCGAACTGGAGAACCTGATGCGTCGGCTGGCGGCGTTGACGCCGCAGGAGGTGATCACCGCGGACACCGTGGCGGTTGAGCTGCAGGACCGCCCGGAGGAGGCCGACGAGGCGCCCGTAAGCGGGGCTTCCAGTCTGGGGCAGGCGGTGGAACGGCACATACGCAACATGCTGGCTGGCAGCTCGGACGGCATACCTACGCGCGACGTGTACGACCAGGTGATCGCCGAAGTGGAGCGGCCTTTGATACGGATGACCCTCGCGGCTACGCGGGGGAACCAGATCAAGGCGGCGGAGATGTTGGGCCTTAACCGGAACACCTTGCGCAAGAAGATAAAGGACCTGGACATTCCGGTGGTGCGGGGCGTCGGGTAAGGCGAGGCCCTTCCAGATAAGGACCGCCTGGCTTGCCTTCCCTGGTCCAGAAGCGAATATCTCTCATCGCTGCACGGCCAGTGCGTTAGGGTGCATTGATGCGGACCATACTCCTCCTGTCGCTTCTCTGCGCCGGATGCGCGCTCAGCCCCTCCGAGCGTGAGGACGCGGCCCTTCGGCCGGCGGCGCTGGTGGACGCCTACCTCGTGGCGCACGGCATGGCGTTCAGCTACGCCAACAGCCCGGACGCCAACCCTGATGTGGTGTTGCAGCTCGCCCGGCTGGACCTGCAGGCGCAGAAGGCGGTCCGCGCGCAGGACAGCGGCGCCAGCGCGGACGCCATCGCGGCGCTGACGGCCTACGCGGCGCGGCAATCGGCTGCCATCTCAGCCGAGATACCCCGCCCCTGATCCGGCTTCGGGCGGTGATCCTGCACGACCCGCAATGAGCGGGCTGTCCTTGCGCGGAATGACCGTGCTGCGCGCGAAGCGGCTGGTGCTGGAGGATGTCTCGTTCACCGCGCCGGCCGGCGCGGTGACCGCAATATTGGGCGGGGCTGGGGCGGGCAAGACGTCGCTGCTCGCGGCGGCGGCGGGGCTGCTGAAGCTGGAGCGTGGCGCGGTGCTGCGCGGCGGCGAAGATGTGAGCCGGGTGCCGGCGCGGCGGCGTGGAGTGGGCCTGCTGGTGCCGGGAAGCGCGCTGCCTGGGGCGATGACGGTGCAGGATGCCCTACGGCATGTCGCCGGGCGGCCGGCGAGGCCGCTGGTGGACGCAGCGGCGGAGGCGCTTGGCCTGGCGGCGATGGCGCACAGCGAGGTCGGCGCGCTCTCGCACGGAGGCGCGCTGCTGGCGCTGAGCGCGGCCAGGGTG
>CAHJWU010000196.1 GCA_903643085.1 Rhodospirillales bacterium | reverse complement strand
CAGGGTGGCGCGCTGGAGACCTACACGATCGATCTAACCGCGATGGCGCGCGCCGGCCGCATCGACCCCATTGTCGGCCGCGACGGCGAGATACGCCAGGTGATCGACATCCTCTCTCGCCGCCGGCAGAACAACCCGATACTCGTGGGCGAGGCTGGCGTGGGCAAGACCGCGATCGTAGAGGGCTTCGCGCTGCGCGTGGCCGCCGGCGACGTGCCGCCCGCGCTGCGCGGCATCGCGGTGCGCACGCTGGATCTCGGCCTGTTGCAGGCGGGGGCCAGCGCGCGCGGCGAGTTCGAGACGCGGCTGAAGGGCGTGATCTCGGACGTCAAGGCGTCCTCGGTGCCGATCATCCTGTTCATCGACGAGGCGCACACGCTGATCGGCGCCGGCGGGCAGGCCGGGCAGGGGGACGCTGCGAACCTCATCAAGCCGGAACTGGCGCGCGGCGAGTTGCGCACGATCGCCGCCACCACCTGGGCGGAGTACAAGAAGTATTTCGAGCGCGACGCCGCCCTCACGCGTCGTTTCCAGACGGTGAAGGTGGACGAGCCGGAGCACGGCATCGCGGTGGCCATGATGCGCGGCCTGGTGCCGGTGCTGGAGAAGCACCACGGTGTCACGATCACCGAAGAGGCGCTGGACGCCGCCGTCCGCCTGTCCGCCCGCTACATCCCGGCGCGCCAGCTGCCGGACAAATGCGTGAGCCTGCTGGACACCGCCTGCGCCTCGGTGGCGATCGCGCGCAGCACGCCGCCGGCTGCCCTGGAGGACGTCGAGCGCCGGCTGGAGCGCCTGGCCGCAGAGCTTGCCTCCGTCACCCGCGAGGGTCTGGCGGCGCGCCGCGCGGCGGTGGAGGCGGAGATCGCGCAGGCCACCGCCGAGGCCGAGGCGCTACGGCGGCAATGGGCCGCCGAGTGCGATCTGACCGCCCAGCTCGAAGCCGCCGAAAAGGCAGAGGACGGCAGCGCCGCGGCGAGCGAGACCGAGGGGCTGCGCGTACGCCTGGCCGAGCTGCAAGGCGAGTCGCCGATGGTCCCAAGGCGCGTCGATCGCGATGCGGTGGCCGGGATCGTCACACGCTGGACCGGCATACCGGTGGGTCGCATGCTGGCCTCCGACATCGACAGCGTGCTGTCCCTGGAAGACGCGCTGCGCCGCCGTGTCATCGGCCAGGACCACGCGCTGCGCGCCATCGCCGACGCGGTGCAGATCAGCCGCGCCAACCTGGCCGACCCGCGCAAGCCGGTGGGCGTGTTCCTGCTCGTGGGCACCAGCGGCGTCGGCAAGACGGAGACCGCGGTAGCACTTGCCGAGCAGCTTTATGGCGGCGCGCAGAGCCTGACCACGGTGAACCTCTCGGAGTTCAAGGAGGAGCACAAGGTCAGCATGCTGGTCGGCTCGCCTCCCGGCTACGTGGGCTACGGCGAAGGCGGCGTGCTGACCGAGGCCGTGCGCCGCCGCCCGCACGGCGTGCTGCTGCTCGACGAGGTGGAAAAAGCCCATCCCGGCGTGCAGGACGTGTTCTACCAGGTGTTCGACCGCGGCATCCTGCGCGACGGCGAAGGCCGCGACATCGATTTCCGCCACACCACCATCCTGCTCACTGCCAATGTCGGTTCGGACCTGATCGCCTCGCTCGCAGCCGACCCCGACACCATGCCCGATGCCGCCGGGCTGGAGGCCGTATTGCGGCCGGAACTGCTCAAGGTTTTCAAGCCGGCCTTTCTGGGGCGCATCACGATCGTGCCGTATCTGCCGCTGTCTGACGAGACGTTCGGCCGCGTGGTGGACCTCCAGCTGGAGCGGGTGCGTGCGCGCGCCGAAGAGACATATGGCGTGAAACTTTTGTTCAGCGAAACGTTGGTCAATCAGATCGGCCAGCGCGCCCGCGGCACGGAAATCGGCGCGCGTGCCGTGGAGCAGATCATCGCGCGGGAGCTGTTGCCGCTCCTGTCGCGACACTTCCTTGAGCGGCTCGGCGACAAGGTGCGCGTCAGCACCTTGACCGTGTCACTCGACGATGACGGGCGCCTCGCCCTCGGCGAGGAGAAGCAGGCCGTATCGGATGACGACATCCGGTCGGGCCGCGCATCTGAGGCGCGCGTAGAACCGGCGGAGGCCTGAGACCACCCTCACGCCATCGCCAAAGTACCAGCACGCCGGCGTAGCCGGCGACCCAGACGGAAGGATTTCAACAATGCCCATCTACCTGCAGCTCACGGGCGGCGAACAGCCCATCACCGGTGACGCGACCCAGACCGACCATGTCGGCTGGATGGACATCACCTCGATGCACTGGGCGGTCAACCGCAGCGTCAGCACCACCGTCGGTGCGGCGTCCAACCGCGAAGCTTCCGAGCCGAACCTGAGCGAAGTGACCCTGACCAAGATAAGCGACAGCTCGCATGCCGCGCTCTACCAGGCGGCCACCACAGGCAAGCAGCCGATGGTTGCAACCATAGACCTCGTCAACACCGGCAATCCGGGTAAGATCTACTGCCAGTACGTGTTGCAGAACACGATCATCTCCGGCTTCACCGCCGGCTCCAGCGGCGACCGCCCGAACGAGACGCTGACGTTGAACTTCACCCAGAAGAACGTGAACTACACCAAGGAAGACGCCAGCGGCAGCCCGACCGTCTCGCGCGCCAGCTACAACCAGGCCAGCGCCCAGGCCACCTGAGGCAGACAATCCTTTTTTAAGGAAAAAGGATTACAGAGCGTCTACTCCCCATCGGGTGCTGGCTGGGTCAGCTCCTGGCGGGGAGGAAATGTTTCCCGGCCTTCAACCAGGTGCGAGAATGGCCGAACCGCTCACCGCCGAACAGGCGCAGAAGCTGCTGGATGGAATCGATTCCGCCTTTGAGGCTGTACTGCACAGCCGCTATGGTGGCGGCCTGTCGGCGGCAATGGGACAGGATGTCGACGACGCGACTCCCATGATCCTGCGAACCGCCCGCGCCGGCACGGACGCCTTGCTCCGTCTGAGCCTGCTGGGGAGTGGCACCACTGCCGGCGCCGGAGTCGAGGGCATTGCCATAGGCACGGCGCAGCTTAGCGCCGGGGCAAACTCCGCCGTCGAGGGCACCACGGTGCAGACAGAGATATTTCTTGACCAGGAGCCGAACGAGCCCAGCGACGCCACCGCGCTGTCAAGCGGCGTCCTGCTGGAGCAGACGCCCGCCAGCCTGCCGAACGGTGGCCTGCTCGTGGTGCGCAGCACGGAGGCGGCCCGCGACCACCAGCAGAAGGCGCTCGCCGAACAGCAGAACTGGCGGCCGAACCCGAGCCGACATGTTGCCAGTTCGGGCCTCGGCGCTTCCGGCCGCGGGCACCGCAGATCGAGCCCTGCCGCCATGCTGATCCCGGTCAGCGCGGACCTGCTCGCCAGGCTGGGCGGCGCCGTTGCGGCTTTGTCGATCGGCGTCGGTCAGGTTTCGGTCGTGCTGCTGCCGAGTGGGTCGGCGGGATGACAGGAAAGCATGCAAGCGATCCTTTCTCGAAAAGAAGCAAGAAACCTTCACCGCCGCGCGCTTCCAGCGGTCAGACATCTTCAGACCGACACGAAATGTTGCAGAAGCGACAGGAGAATGAGTTTTTCGCGTCCCGAACAGGGCCGTCCGGTTTTCCTTACACAATCGGAATTTCTCTTCACCTACCCAGGGCACCCCTGTATGTGAGAGAGTGATGGACGGTTCACCAAGCTACTCCCAGACCAACCGCCAGCTGGCCATACAGACTCCCCTCGGCACCGACGTATTGCTGCTCGAAGCGCTAGACGGCGCGGAAGCGTTGTCGTCCCTGTTCGGCTATGCGCTGCGCGTACGCGCCTTCAACGACGCGATCGATCCGTCTCAACTGATAACCAAATCGGTCGACTGGCAGATCGCGCTGGATGGCGGCGGCTGGCGCCAGTTCAACGGCTGTGTCGCCACCTATTCCGGCGGCGAGGCGATGGCGCGCGGCCAGCGTTCCTACGTGCTCAATGTCGTGCCCTGGCTGTGGTTCCTGCAGCACCGGCAGGACAGCCGGGTTTTCCAGAACAACACCGTCGTGCAAATTGCAGAACAAATCTTCACCGAGCTTGGCTTCAAGGATTTCGACACTAGCGGTTTGGCGCAGGAATACAAGCCCAGGTTGTATTGCGTCCAATATCGCGAGACGGACTTCAACTTCGTCTCCCGCCTGTTCGAGGAAGAGGGGATTTTCTACTACTTCCAGCACCAGCAAGGCCGCCACATCCTGATGCTGGCTGACGGCGCGCACGCCTACAAGGACATCCCGGACGGCACGCTGCCCTACAACCCGCCCGGCATCTTCCACAACGGCGTGACGGCCTGGACGCACCACATGGCGTTCCGTTCCGGCAAGAGCACGACGACGGATTACGACTTTCAGAATCCCGGCAACTCACTCGTCACCAGCACCAGCGGCCTCTCGCCGATCCCGCAGGCCGACCGCTTCGAGATTTTCGACTATCCCGGTCGCTACACGCAGCGCGAGCGCGGCGAAGGCGTGAGCTCCCGCCTGATCGGCGCGCACGAGAAGGGGCAGAACACCATCTCAGCCGCGAGCAGCGCGCGCACGCTGCAACCGGGTGGGCGCTTCCAGCTCGAAGCCCATCCCGTCGATAGTGAGAACCAGAAATACGTCATCGTTTCGGTGGTTCACCACGCGACCGACCCGACGTTCGACAGCGTGTCCAAGGGTGCGCCGAAATACGGCAACACGTTTACCTGTCTGCCGGCCAACGTCGATTTCGTCCCCGAGCAGCGCTCGGAAAAACCGGTCATTCCCGGCATGCAGAGCGCGGTGATCACCGGCCCGGCTGGCGAGGACATCTACACCGACCGTTATGGCCGCGTGAAGATCAAGTTCCACTGGGACCGCAAGGGGAAGACCGACGAGACGAGCTCCTGCTGGATGCGCGTGGCGCAACCCTGGGCCGGCCGCGGTTTCGGCGCGCAGACCATACCGCGCATAGGCATGGAGGTGGGCGTCAGCTTCATGGAGGGCGATCCGGACCATCCGGTCGTCGTCTGCTGCATGCCGAACGCCAACACGATACCGTCGCTGAAACTGCCAGACGAAAAGGAGCGCACCGGTTTCCGCACCAACAGCAGCCCGGGCGGTGCCGGCTTCAACGAGTTCACCATGGAGGACAAGGCGAATTCAGAGGAGATGTTCCTGCACGCGCAGAAGGATTTCTCCCAGATCGTGGGCAACAACCACGTCACCACCGTGGGCAACGTCTGCGCCCAGGCCACCGAGACGCTGTGGCTGAGCAGCGTGCATGACAGCATCATCGAAAAGACCCAGACGCACATACTGATCAAGCACCAGAACAGCCAGATCTACCTCGATGCGGATTGCGTCAGGATCAATTTCGGCTCCGGCCACGTGATGCAGCTCGACAAGGACGGGGTGCACCTGCATTCGGTGGCCAAGGTCGAGGCGTCCCAGGGCGGCGCGGACGGCGCGGCCGACAACCACGTCTCCATCGTGCCGGAGGGCGTGGACATTCGCGGCCAGGCGGTGCTCGCAGAGGCGGGCGCGTCCGGCGGCACCAGGATCGAAATGGGCGACCAGGGCATCCGGCAGAACGGGCCGGACATATGGCTGAACTCGTGACCGTCCTGCGCGTGCCGCACAGCGCCGCCGCGCCGGCCCTGTAGCGCCCGCATGCCGTTTCCCGGAAACATGGTCGCTGCTCCCATCATGGCCGCCAAGCAGGGCATGAAGGACATCAGCTTCCATCCCGTGACCGACCAGGCGCAGCCGGTGCTGCAATACGTCAACGGTCCGCTCACCGGCCGCGGCTCCGGGCTGCTCACCCCCGTCACCCAGACTTTCTCCGGCACCACGCAGAGCAGCCTCACCCAGGCCGCCCAGGCCGCCGGCTCCGCAATGCATTTGGGCAACAGCACGCTGACACCGGTTGGCAGCAGCACGTCCACCTCTTCGGCGCCGGCGGGCGCCAGCCTGAGCGGCGGCGCGTTCGCCGCCCTCGAAGGCGGTGGCGGCGCGTCCGGTGGCGGGACCGCACAAGGCATGGGCGCACAGGGCATGGCGGCGGTGCAGTCCATGATGGCCAGCGCGCCCGGCTCGTTTGGCAGCGCCGCGGCGATGGCCGGTTCCGGGCTGGGAGCGGCGCTCTCCCAGGCGTCCAGCGGGGCGGCTGCGGCTGTCGCCTCTGCCGGTGGCGCGGGCCTGTCCAGCCTGGCCTATCTGAAACAGCTTCCGGCGCATGAGCTGAAGATCGATCGGATGTTCATCAGCGGTCTTTCGAGCAGCCACCGCGATCCCTTGCTGGTGCGTTCGACAATCGATCTCGCCCATGCGCTCGACATGGAGGTTACGGCCG
>CAHJWU010000195.1 GCA_903643085.1 Rhodospirillales bacterium | reverse complement strand
GGGCAGGAACGCGCGAAGCTTCACCAGGGCCGCAGCCAGAAGCCGGGCGCGCTGCCTGCGCCGCCACGTGGCACCCGCCGGCTTGATCAGGGTCCAGGCGTGGGAGATGCGCGCGAAGGCCTGCGCATGTTCGGGATTCATGTCACGCCATTCCTTTGCCGCCGCGAGCTCGTCCTCGCCGGCCGCACCCGATACGAGGCGGCAGATCATCTCGACCGCGACCGCATCGCTGTGGCCGAGGCCGCGGGAGACCGGCGCGTCAGCCGGCCCACCGTCGCCTGCCTCGTCGCAGAACGTCCTCACTGTGCCACCTCACTCCCCGCGCGTCCCGGCGCACGCACGCCCGCCTGGGACGAGCGTCCCCTACGCCGCATCTGCCGCGTCCGTACGCCTGCGGACCAGCCGAGGCAGCAGAACCGGCGCAGGCAGCAATTGTTTGCGTCTTGCTTGCAAAGCAGGCCTTTCTCACTGATCACCCTCAGGGCGGGCTGTCATGAGACGCCGCGCGTGGCTGCGGACCGAAACGCTGGATGACCGGGCGGCTCAACCGTTCCGCGCAATGCGTGACGGCGTGCTTGAGCTCGATCTCGACCATTCGCTGGGAAAGCCGCAGGTTTGCCGCGATATGCGCCAGCGGCCTGCCATGCAGGCGTGACTCGAGCAGGATGGTCCGGCGCCGCGGCGTCAGCTCCTCCATCGCCTGCTCCAGCAGGCGCACTTCCTGCCTGGCGGCGGCGGCGCGCAGCGGGTCGGCGCCGTTATCAGGAAGGTCGAGTATCATCGCATCGACGTCGCGCAGGCTGGACGTGCGGCGCTCCGAACGCATGTCGTCGGCCGCCGCATTCAGCGCCATACGGAAAAGATAGGCGCGCGGACTTTCGACGGCGATCGCGTCACCGCGGTTCAGCCGGATGTAGACGTTGTGCAGCGCGTCGCGCGCCCGCATGTCGGACCCGAGCCGGCGCGTGAGCTTCTGGTGAAACGCGTCGTAGCCGGTCACCAGAACATCAAGCAGGCTGTGATGGCGGGGGACGGACATTGTTGCACCATGATGTTCGGGGTCGGCGCGAACGGTCGATCATCGGTGCCGCCGTCCACAATCGCGCGCCCTCTACCAGATGCGGGATGCGTTGAAATATCGCCGAACGGAGCACCGCATCCGAAGCAGACCGGATCTACCGGGTGACGATTGCCGGAGTGTCGGCAACGCGCTGATGTTCAACAGTTCCGCAGCCTTGCCTGACGTAGTGTCCGTCATCAAAACTTCACGTCTGCCTTGCACAGCACTGGATGTCTGCCAATCGTGCTGTCATCCGGATGACGCATTTCTGCCATGGTAGTGTCATGCGTTGTGTATGCCGGAGAGGCGAGAGCGGCCGTTGCGGTAAGCGAAGCGGGGAGGAAGCAAGGTCGTTTCTAGAAGAAGCAGAAAGCTTTTACCTGCGCTGTCGTGCAACGTTGCAGCATTTGCCTTTGCGATGCGCGCCCGGCGGAGACAGAAGTGTTTGCCTCTCAGAACCGCGGCGGTGCGAAATTCTGCACGGGCCGCTGGGGTGTCACCGATTTGCCGAAATTGGCGCCGAGCCGGTTTCGCGTGGCGCCCTCGTTGAACTGCCCGGTCACGTTGCCGGGCGACGCCGCGCCGTAGGGTGCGTCATTGTCCGACGAAAACCTTGGCGTCCTGTGTGCCGCGCCCTGTAATTGCTGGTTGAGGCAATCGTAGCTCTTCGCACTGCCGACCTGCACATCCACGCAGGTCTGGTGCGTAGCCTGCGGAGAAGGCGGCGGTGCGGCCCGCGCGCCGGCGGCACAGGCCAGAACCAGGCTCATCGAAAACACCGGCAGCATCATGCACTCCAGGCGGCAGGCCAACCCGGCGCCGCGGGTCGCCCCCGTGGTCGCCCCCGTGATCACCGGCCCGGGTGCTGCGGGGCGACGGGCGGCGGCACGTACTGCAGATCCCTGATCCTGTCGTCGTAGGATTGCACCGTGTTTTCCAGCTTCACTTGTGCCAGGCCGAGCACCGGCTCGTAGCTTTTCAGCAGCAGGCTGCGGAAGCTCTGGCTTTCGTATAGATGGAGGATCTCCTCTGCCACGGCGATCAGCCTGGTGTTGGCGGCTTTGCACGCCTCAAGCGCGGCCGCCGCCTGTTTCAGCCCGGAAGCGGCGGCGTCGCGCTCGCCCTCGCGCTGGCGCGCCATCTCGGCCAGCCCCTGGTAACTGCTCTGCAGCCGGCTCGCCTGTTGCTGCAGGCCGGACGCCTGCGCTTCGGCGGCGCGCAACCTGGCTTGCAGGGCCGCCGTCTCCTCCTGGCGCCCCGCCGGCCTGGCGGACCCGGCGGACAGCCTGGCGTTGGCCGCGTCCAGCTGGGCCTGCAGCGCGGACTTGTCGGCCTGCGCGCGGGCCAGGTCGGCCTGCGCCTGCGCGGCCTGGTCCTGTGCTGCGCGCATTTCCGTGACCGACTGGCGCAGCGCGTCGCGCATGCGGTCCTCGACCGGTTCCTGCGCCGCCGAGAGTGCCGGCAGGACCAGCGCGGCCAGCACCGCGGACGCGATCAGGGCCGCGCGCATCAGAAGCTCGCATTCAGGTCGAGCAGGACCACGTCGATGCCGTCCGGCGGCCCGGAGACGACCTGGCTGCTGAGCCAGCGCAGCGACACGTTGGTGTTCGGCGCCAGGCCGAGCACGCCCTGCAGCACGTAGCCGCGCGCGTTGGTGCCGCCGAGGTGGAACTCGGCGTCGTCGAGCGAGTCGATCGTGGCGTCGCTGGCGATGTATTTATACGCGGCCGACACGCTCCACTCCCACTTCTCCTTCACCGTCGGGTAGCCCACCGTGAGCTTCACCATGTAGCCGGTGTCGCCGCCCACGAAGGGCCCGGACTGCCCGCCAGTCGTGCTGCTGCTGCCCAGATTGTTTACCGGGCCTGCGGACTGGCCAGGGGCGCCATGGTTGACGATGGCCGTGCGGTTGAACGCGAGATTCTTGATGTAGTCGCCCTCGAGCTGGATGTCGTACGGCGCGTAGGTGTCGATCTCGAATTTCGGATGGATTTCGAGCACGGAGAAGCGCGAGGCGAGGCCGTAATATTGCGGGTTGGGCAGGTTGGGCGCCACGGACAGCGGACCCGCCACCAGGTTGCGTACCGGGTAGAGCGTGTTGCCGAGCTGGCCGTTGAGGTAGCGCGTGTCGTCGCTGGTGCAGGCGTAGATGGCGGAGTTCGCCGTCGAGCCGGGCTGCACGGTGCAGGGGTCGGAGACCGCGCCCTGCACGCCCAGGAAGTCGAAGAAGCCCACGTTGAGGATCGCCGTCAGGTCGTGCCGCATCTGCCAGTTGGCGCCACCCTGTATGGCCAGCAGGTAGCTGTCCGTGCTCGGGTATTTGTCTGGAGTGTTGGTGGAGAACGCCAGGTCGGTGTTGAACAGCGGGAACGCGCCGGCGGTGAACACGGCGTTCACATCCTGCCCGATCTTGTGCTCGTAATGCGCGGATACGCCGTCGAAGCCGAGATCGTTGTAGAACAGGATGTCGGTCGTGGAAAACGGGTTGCTGCTGCGTCCGGCGCGTATCGTCGTGTGCGTGTCGGGTTCGAAGGCCACGAAAGCGCGGTCCAGGTAGATGGCGTATTTGGAAAACGCGCCGTTCTCGCCGAGCGTGGCGTTGGTGGAGACCGGACCGTTCGGATCGCCCGTGCCCACGCGTATGACGGTCTGCACGTTGTCCGCCAGGTTGACGTCCACGCCCAGGCGCGCGCGCAGGCGGAAGCGGTTGCGGTCCTGCGTGGAATCCAGGAACGGCGGATAGGGGCCGGCGTTCGAGTCGTACGGCGCGCCGCCATTGATTGCGCTGTAATTGACAAATTCGTTGTAGTTGCCCTTGTTGAAGGAATCCGCCTCGTAGCGTGTGCGTATGTCGCCGAACACGCGTATCCGGTTGATCCAGTCGGGCATCAGGCCGGACGCGGCGCCACCTTCCGCCTGATTTTCCGTCAGCACCTGCGCGCGCACTTCGTCGGCGATCTGCTTGCGTATGAATTGCGGCACGTAGGTTACGCGTATGCCGCCCTTCCTGCCGTCTGGCGGCTCGGTTTCGCCATCGGGTGCTGCTGCCGCCTGCGGCGCTGCGGCGGTGTGGCCGCGTTTCAGTCTGGCGGGGCCGGTCTCGCGCAGCAGTTCGCCGGCCTGGCCGCTGGTCAGGATGCCTTTCTGGATAAGCAATTGTATCAGCTTCACCGTCTGCTCGTCCGCGTGGGCGGGCAACGCCACACTGGCCGCCAGGACGGTGACGACGGCAAAAAGCCCCAAACCCCCATCGCCCAATGATGCCGGTCCAGGGCCGCCGGCCCTGGTGGGGGTCCTATCGCGCAACAGTCCAAACACCGACATCCCCCCGCCTAACTGCGCGCCCGCTCGACGATCTGCACGGAGAACTGCTTGGTAAGCATCGCCGCCGGCGGCGCGTCATTCACCGAAACTGCGCGCACGACGCGCATCACTTCCGCCCGTACGTCATCCTCGCCTGAGAAACTGCCTATGCTGACGCGCGTAAGATGGCCTGACGCGTCGAGCAGAAACGAAAGTGTCAGGCGGTATTTGGCAAGCCGGAGCTCGCTGTCTTCGCGCAACGCCTGCTCGATACGCGACTTGACCAGGCCGCCGTAATACGCGTCGTTGTCGCCGCCGCTGCCGTCGCCGGTGCCGCAACCCGCCCCCACGCAATCGCCGCCGCCGCCGTTACCGGAGGCGAGCGAGCCCGGCCCGCTGCCCTGGATGGACGTGGTGACCGCGGCCGGCGGGGAGGGCGCCCTTGGCGCCGGCTTGCTCGGCGCTTTCTGCGCGGGCGCGGCCTGTTCGCGAATCTTCACCTCCGTCTGCTTCGGCGGCGGCGGCTTGATTTTCGGCGGCGGTGGCGGAGGGGGCGGCGGCGGTAGCTGGATACGCGTAATGTGCGGCTCCTGATGCGGCCGCGCGGCCGGGCCGGAGCCGCCTTTCAGCAGCACGAACGCCAGCCCGGCCGCGCCGGCGAACAGCACCGCGGCGCCCAGTGGCCACGCGGTGCGTTGCAGCGCCGTCCTGCGGCCAAACGCGGCATCGGGATCGCGATCGTCCAGCATCCCTCATGAACCCGGCGTGCGCTGGGCCGCGAGGCCCAGGGAGGTGATGCCGACGCGTCCGCACACGTCGAGCACATTCATGATCTTCTCGTACTGCGACTGGCGGTCACCCTTGAGGATGATCGGCAAATCGGGGTTGCCGGCCTTCGCGTCGCGCAGCTTGGCTTCCAGCTCGGCCAGGCTTACCGGTATCGCATCTATCGAGACCTGGCCTGTGGAATTCACCGCGATCACCTTGGTCTTCGGCACTGCGAGCGACACCACCGAGCTGCCTTTCGGCAGGTCCACCTTCACGCCCTGGACGGACGCCGTGGTCATGATGATGAAGATCACCACCAGCACGTAGGCGAGATCCAGCATCGGGGTGATGTTGATGTCGTCGTAAGGCTTGTCGTCGTTGACCTGCATGGCGCGCCTATTCGCCCGCGCCGGGCACGGTATGGGAGCGTCCGAAATCGCCCTCGGCGATGCGCGTGACCACCTCGTCGACGAACACCGCCATCTCCGAGGTGATCGACTTGATACGAGTCTGGAAATAGTTGTAGCCGAACAGCGCGGGGATCGCCACGAACATGCCGGCAGCCGTCGCCAGCAAGGCGGCTGAGATGCCCGGTGCTATGGAATTGACGTTCACGTCACCGGCGGCGGCGATCGCGGCAAAGGTGATCATCACGCCGACCACGGTGCCGAGCAGTCCCACGAACGGGCCGCCGGAGATCGCGATGGTGAGGAACACCATCAAATTGTTCAGCTTGGCCATCTCGCGCACCATCTGTGCGTCCATCGAGGCACGTATGGCGGCGAGCGATTGCGGCGCGATGTTGCCGTCGGGCAGGCAGCGCCCGCCTTCGAGGCGATCGGCCACCTCCCGCACGCCCGTCTCGTATACGCGGTACAGGCTGGAGGCGAGAACGAGGCGCGCGTTCTCCTTCGGCACGGCGGGCAACAGGCCGCGGCCGCGGCGGTTGATTTCGCGCAGGATCACCAGGAAACGCCTGTTGGCACCGGCGACGCGGCCGACATACATCGCCTTGGCGAACATCACCAGCCAGGAGATCAGCATCATCACCATAAGGATGCCGATGATCACCCAGGCATCGAGCGTCACCGATCTGAGGATGATGCCGATATAGCCGCTGCCGAAGCTGCTGGTCTGTTCCGGCGCCTCGAAGACCAGCAGGTTGGCCTGCGTGCCCTGGTCGTGTTCGGCCAGCAGGATCGCGCCCGCCGGACGCGCCACCTTGCTGATCTGCAACTCGTCTATCTCGCCGGTAAACTCCTGTGTCTGCGCCGCCGGTAA
>CAHJWU010000194.1 GCA_903643085.1 Rhodospirillales bacterium | reverse complement strand
GTCGCCGAGGCAGCCCGGCTGGCCGGGCTCTGGGCGGACGATCCTGCCTGGAGCTGGGCGGCGGCGCCGCTTCTCGCCAGATGTCGCCCCAATGTGGCGGATACCGCCGCAGGAACGCCCTCCACCAAACCCTGGCGCCGCCTGCTGCGTTCCGTCCGCATATGGAGAACCAGATCATGAGCGGGACCAGGCAGGATGACGGGCGCGAAACCGAGAAAGAGGATGTCGAGCGGGACGACGCGTTGGATGACACTTTTCCGGCGAGCGACCCGGTGGCGATCGGCGGAAGCACTGGCCCGGAAGACACCAAGCCGGCCTGACGCGCGGCCCGTCTGGCCGGCAGCGGCAGCCTATTTATTGTTCACCACGTTATCGGCCGGCGCGCTGGGCCAGCCCTCGCCTGACGGCGCCAGGCCGGGGAACGTCATCGGCACGGGCCAGTCTCTGCCCAGGTCAGACGATGCGGGCAACCTGAACCCGCGGACGACCCGCTCGCTGCTCGCACCGAATTTGCCGGCGCCGCCCGCCAGCGACGACCTGCAGACCTTGCTGCTTGACGCCCGCGCGTCGTTGCAGGCAGGCCGGACGGGGCAGGCGCAGGAGGCGCTGGAACGTGCGGAAACCAGGGCGCTGGACCGTTCCGTCCTACGCGGCACCGAACATTTGCCGGCTGCAAGCCCTGTGGTGTCACGTATCTCCGCGGCGCTGCAGGCCTTGGGGGCGGGTCAGACCGGCGAGGCGATACGCATGATCGAGGCGGCGGTGCCTGAGGCGGCTCAGGCGGACATCCCCAGATAAGGCGCGGGATTGTTCTTAAACTAAAAACGTCCGCTCCGCTGTCGCCGGTCTCTCCTGTGAGGCCGCGACAGCGGAGCTGCTGTTACAAGCCTACACCGAATAATACATCTCGAACTCGACCGGGTGCGGCGTATGCTCGAACCGGTAGACCTCACTCCATTTGAGTTCGATATAACTCTCGATCTGATCCCGGCTGAAGACGTCTCCGGCCAGCAGGAACTCATGGTCCGCCGCCAGCGCGCCCAGCGCCTCGCGCAAGGACCCGCACACGGTCGGGATGTCTTTCAACTCCTCCGGCGGCAGATCATAGAGGTCCTTGTCCATCGGCTCGCCGGGGTGGATCTTGTTGCGTATACCGTCCAGCCCGGCCATCAGCATCGCCGCAAACGCCAGATATGGGTTTGCCGTGGGGTCAGGAAAGCGCACCTCAACCCGCTTGGATTTCGGGTTGGTGGCGTAGGGGATACGGCAACTGGCCGAGCGGTTGCGCGCCGAATAGGCCAGCAGCACAGGCGCCTCGAAACCTGGGATCAGCCGCTTGTAGCTGTTCGTGCTGGGATTGGTGAAAGCGTTCAGCGCCTTGGCGTGCTTGATGATGCCGCCGATGTAATGCAGCGCGGTCTCCGACAGATCCGCGTACGCGTTGCCGGCGAACACGGGCTTGCCCTCCTTCCAGATGGATTGGTGCACGTGCATGCCGCTGCCGTTGTCGCCATAGACCGGCTTGGGCATGAACGTGGCCGTCTTGCCGTAACTGTGGGCCACGTTGTGCACGCAGTATTTGTAGATCTGCATCTGGTCGGCGCTGACCACCAGAGGGCCGAACTTGGTGCCTAGCTCGTGCTGGCTCTGTGCGACCTCGTGGTGGTGCTTTTCGATCGGCAGGCCCATTTCGCCCATTGCAGACAGCATCTCGGCGCGCAGATCACTCTCGCTGTCGACGGGCGGCACGGGGAAGTAGCCGCCTTTCACGCCGGGGCGATGGCCCATGTTGCCTTCCGGGTAGTCCTTCATCGAGGCGTCGGGTCCCTCGCCCGACTCCAGCTTGTAATGGCCGAAATTGCCGCCGGTGCCGAACTTCACGCTGTCGAAGATGAAGAACTCGGCCTCCGGGCCGAAGAACGCGGTATCGCCCACGCCGCTGGCGGCCACGTAGGCTTCGGCCTTCTTGGCGGTGCTGCGCGGGTCACGCGAATAGGCCTGGCCTGTGCTGGGCTCGATGATGTCGCAGAACAGGATCATGCTCGGCTTGGCGGCGAACGGGTCCATCACCGCGCTCGACGGATCCGGCATCAGAATCATGTCGCTCTCGTTGATCGCCTTCCAGCCGGCAATCGAACTGCCGTCGAACATGATGCCGTCGCGGAAGGCGTCGTCATCGATGGTGGAGACGTGCTGGGCGGTATGCTGCCACTTGCCGCGCGGGTCGGTGAACCGCAGGTCCACGTATTCGACCGAGTTCTCGCGCATCAGCTCCAGACATTTGGAGACGGCGGAGGGTTCGGCGGGCTGCACCTTCTTGGCCATGGTTCATCCTTTGGAGTCGATTGCACTGCTGATTGAGCAAGATCGGGCTGGTTGAGCAAGATTGGGGCCGGTTTGGCAAGGGAGAGAAGGCAAGCAGTCCTGTTCGGAACCGGACCAGGAAATCCTGGCGCCCTGCCGGCGAACGGCTCGGCACGCGCCGGCAGGAAACAAAAGCTTTTTCCTCTTTCAAAAAGACGGCCTCTGCCGCTTCGCCTAAAGCGCCAGCTCCCCTCGCTCCCCCGTCCTGATGCGCACCACCTCTTCGAGAGCGGTGACGAAAATCTTGCCGTCGCCGATCCGCCCGGTACGTGCCGCGCCGATGATCGCCTCCACCGCCCGCTCCGCCATGGCGTCGTCGCACAGCACCTCGATCTTCACTTTCGGCAGGAAATCCACCACATACTCGGCGCCGCGATAGAGCTCCGTATGACCTTTCTGCCGGCCGAAGCCTTTGGCCTCGATCACGGTGAGGCCCTGCAGCCCGACCTCGTGCAGCGCCTCCTTCACCTCGTCCAGCTTGAAGGGTTTGATCACGGCTTCGATTTTTTTCACGGGACGCCTCCGGGCCGGATTTTTGCCGTTAGGTGTCGCATGGCGGGGCGGAGCAAGGAAGCAGTCCTTTTTTGAAAAAAATGATCAAAAGAGTTTCACTTCTCAGCATTCGCGCCGGACGGATGCCGCCTGAAATCGCCGAAACCCGCTTGTCTTAATAAAGAGGGTTTTCTTGCTGGAGCTTAACCGTATGAACACCCTGCTGTCCGCGGCCGGCACGACCATCTTCACCGTAATGTCCGCGCTGGCCAACGAGCACGGCGCCATCAACCTGGGTCAGGGCTTTCCGGACACCGAGGGCCCGCGGGACGTGGTGCAAGCGGCGGCCGACGCGCTGCTGGACGATCGCAACCAGTATCCGCCGCTGACCGGCCTGCCGGAGCTGCGCCAGGCGGTGGCCGCCGCCAACGCGCGCTTCTGGGGGCTGGACATCGACCCGGCGGCGGGCGTCGTCGTCACCAGCGGCGCCACCGAGGCGCTGGCCGCCTGCCTGATGGCCACGCTGAACCCGGGCGACGAGGTCGTGCTGATCGAGCCGCTCTACGACACGTACCTGCCCGTCATCCGCCTGCTCGGCGCCGTGCCGAGACTGGTACGCCTGCAGCCGCCTGACTGGGCGCTGCCACGCGAGGCGCTGGCCGCCGCGTTCGGCCCGCGCACGCGCGCCATCCTGCTCAACACGCCGATGAACCCCACCGGCAAGGTGTTTACCGCCGACGAGCTGGCCTTCATCGCCGGCCTGGTGCGCGCGCATGGCGCGGTGGCCATCTGCGACGAGGTGTACGAGCACCTGGTGTTTCCGCCTGCTCGACACGTGCCGCTGATGACGCTGCCTGGCATGGCGGAGCGCTGTCTGCGCGTGGGCAGCGCCGGCAAGACGTTCTCGCTGACCGGCTGGAAAGTCGGCTACGTGAGCGGACCGCCGGCCCTGATCGGCGTGGTCGCCCGCGCGCACCAGAACCTCACATTCACCACGCCGCCGAACCTGCAGCGCGCCGTCGCACTCGGCCTGGCCAAGGACGACGCCTACTTCGCCGGGCTGGCCGCCAGCCTGGCCGCCAAGGCAGAGCGCCTGTCCGCCGGTCTGGCGGCCATCGGCTTTCGCGTACTGCCCACCCAGGGCAGCTACTTCGTGACCGCCGACTATTCCCCGCTCGGCTTCACCGGGGACGACCAGGCGTTCTGCCGCCACATCACCGAGCAGGCCGGCGTGGCCGCCATCCCCGTGTCCGCGTTCTATGAGGCTGAACCGCCGCGCCGCTGGGTGCGGTTCGCGTTCTGCAAGAAGGACGAGGTGTTGGACGAGGCTTGCGCGCGGTTGGCGCGGCATTTCGCGGCGCGGGCCGTGGCGGCGTAAGGTCGAGACAGCCGCGGGTCGGGCGGGACCACGCTCGCGCGTGACACGAAGCATAAGTTTTTTGCGCCTTTCTTGCAAAAAAGGACGCCTTGCCTTGCCTTGCCTCCTGCCCCCGTCTAAATCGCCCGAACCCCAGTGGCGGACGTAGCTCAGTTGGTAGAGCGCCGGTTTGTGGTACCGGTTGTCGCGGGTTCGATCCCCGTCGTTCGCCCCATTCCCGCCCTCGTCCTGGCCGGCGGCCAGGCCACCCGCATGGGCGGTGTGGACAAGGCGCTGCTGCAAGCCGGCGGCCGGACTCTGGTCGAACACCTGCTCGCGCGACTGGCCCTCCAGGCTGGTGCGATCGCCATCTCCGCCAACGGCGAGCCAGCCCGCTACGCCCACCTGAACCTGCCCGTCCTGGCCGACCAGGTGACCGGCCGCGGCCCGCTCGGCGGTGTGCTGCGCGGCCTGGAGTGGGCCGTATCTCTCGGTGCGGACGCGCTGTTGAGCGTGCCTGGCGACACACCTTTCATCCCGCCCGACCTCGCCGCGCGTCTCGGCGCCGCACCCGCCTGGGCGGAGAACGTGACAGGCATTCACCCGCTCGTGGCGGTCTGGCCTGTCGCCTGCCGCACGGCCCTGGCCGAATGGCTCGCCAGCCAGCCCTCCGGCCGGGTGCGCGCGTTCGGCGCCACAATCTCGATGCGCCGCGTGTGGTTCGCCGACACGCCGGACCCGTTCCACAACGTCAACACGCCGGAGGACCTCGCCCACGCACGAAACCGTGTGTAGAAGCGGTCGTGTCGCCTGGGGGATTCGGCCGTGCACTGGTCCAGCCTGAACACCTTCTTCTACGCCGTTGTCGCCCTGCTGGTGATCGTCGATCCGCCCGGCACAGCCGTGGTGTTCGCCGCCATGACGCCCAACGACACCGCGGCCGAGCGCAGCAGCCAGGCCCGCCGCGCCTGCCTGCTCGCCTTTTTCGTGCTGGCGGTGTTCGGCCTTGCCGGAGAGAGCCTGCTCGCCTCGCTGGGCATCGGCCTGCCGGCGATGCGCGTGGCCGGCGGCATCCTGCTGTTCATCACGGCGGCCGACATGGTGCGCGGCAGCCACGCGCTGCGTGACACCGACCAGGAACGCCAGGCGGCGATACGCACGGATGAGGACATCGCGATCTTTCCGCTCGGCATTCCGCTGATCGCGGGGCCTGGTGGCATGACGACGATGGTTGTGCTGCACAGCCATGCCGGTGGTGATCCGTGGAAGACGTTGGCGATCGAGGCCGCGGTGGCGGTGAGTGTCGGCCTGACCTTCGCCTGCCTGCTGGGCGCCAAGTGGATCGCCCGCGGCCTGGGCGACACCGGGGCCAGCGTGGCTGGCCGTGTGCTCGGTGTCCTGCTGGCGGCACTCGCCGTGCAGATCTCGCTAGACGGGCTGCGGCAGGCGTTTACCGGCGCCTGACCTCAGCGGGCACGTATTTTGACCAGCGCGGTCGCACCCGCCAGGCAGATGCGCTTTCCGGTTCGTAAGGGACACTCACCCGAGTGGGGTCCGCGCTTCGAACAGGCCGGCCAGGCCCTGCTCCAGGCTTCTCGGTTCCCAGCCGAGCCGTGCGCGCATCGGGCCGGTGTCGAATGCCTTGTCCTCGGTCAACCTGCGTATCTCGTCGGGCGTGATCTTCGGCAAGCCGGGCAGCAGGCCGATGGGGCGTACGGCGAGGCGTAACATTGCCGACGGTAGACCGAAGATCCAAGGCCGCTTCAGGCCGGCATGGCGGGAGACGGTGCGCACGAAATCCGCGTAGCTGACCGCCGCCGGGCCGGCGATCACCAGGGCGGCGGGACCTCTCCAGGGCGTGTCGAGCGCGCGGCGCAGGCAGTGCGTCACGTCGTCCTGATGGATCGGCTGCACCAGCGCGCGGCCCCCCTCCGGCAACGGCACGACAGGTAGAAAGCGTAGCAGGGCGGCCAGGCGCTGCACGTTGTCTTCGCCCTGGGCGCCATAGATCATCGTGGGGTGCAGCATCACGCCTGGCCGGCCGGAGGCCAGGAAAGCCGCCTCGCCTGCCAGCACGCCGCGCCCATGCGCGTCCGGCCAGGCGGTGTATTTGCGCGTGCTGCCCAGAAACACGAACGTCGCATCTGCTGGCGCGGCAGCGAGGATGGCCGGCACATGGCGCCCATGCGCGCAGGAGACCACTCGCG
>CAHJWU010000193.1 GCA_903643085.1 Rhodospirillales bacterium | reverse complement strand
TTGCCAACCCTGCCGGGTTCTGGGCGCTGCTGGGGGTGCCGGCGGTGCTGGCGATCCATTTCCTGCAACGCGAGTCGCGGCAGGTGGTCACGAGCACGTTCTTTTTGTTCGAGCAACTGACCCCCGTCAGCGCGCCGGGAAACGGCCCCGCGCCGCCATAGGCGCTGACCGTCACCACGCAGCGCAGGCCGGCGCCCTGGGCGCTGCGGACGCCGTTCAGCGTGTCCTCGAACGCGACGCAGGCGCTGGCCGGCAGGCCGAGCCGCCGCAGCGCCAGCTCATAGACCTGCGGTGACGGCTTCTTGACCGAGACCTCGTCGCCGGCCGCTATGACCCGGAACGGCTGGCGGCGGAGCGTGGCGCGGAGCAGCGCGTCCACGTTCGCGCGGCTCGTGGTGGTGGCGATGGCGAGAGGCGTTCCCGCCATCTCCGCCTCGCGTATCAGGCGCGCCACGCCGCGGCGGAGCGCCAGCCCGCCGGACGCCATCGACTGCGCATAGCGCACCGTTTTGTCCGCGTGCAGTGCCGCGATGTCCTGCGCGGACAGGGCGGCCTCGGGTTCGTGCTCGCGCAGGTAGTGCGCGATCCTCTCCTTGCCGCCCGTCACGTCGAGCAGGCGGGCGTACAGGGGCTGGTCCCAGTTGAAAGGGTAGCCTTGCGCGGCGAACGCGGCGTTGAAGGCGTGGCGGTGCAGCTCCTCGGTTTCCGCCAGGGTGCCGTCGACGTCGAAAATCAGGGCGGCGGGTCGCATGTCAGGCTCCTTCTTGCGGCTCCCAGATTGACACACCGACAGCAAGGAGTCGTTTCTGGCGGGCAGACGTTTTCCGCGGCCGGCACGAGGAAGGACACTCCACTTTGAAGATGGTGGTTCTCGCTTTCTGTCTGCTGGGGGCGATCGCCTGCGCCGCATGGCTCTACACGCCGGACGGGACGCGCGGCGCGCTGGAGGCCAAGTATGCGGGTCCGCCGTCCAGCTTCGTCGACGTGCTGGGGGTCAGGCTGCATGTGCGCGACACCGGGCCGCCGGCCGCGCAGGCGGTCATCCTGCTGCACGGCTTCGGCTCCAGTTTGCAGACCTGGGATGACTGGGCGCGCGGCCTGGAGGGCGACCATCGCGTCGTCAGGTTCGACCTGCCGGGATTCGGCCTGACCGGGCCAGACCCGAGCGGCGACTACAGCGATGCGCGCAGCCAGGCCGTGCTGCTTGTCCTGATGGACCGGCTGGGCATCGCGCGCGCCACGCTGGTCGGGAACTCGATGGGCGGGCGGATCGCCTGGGAGTTGGCGGCGAGCCATCCCGACCGGGTGGGCAAGCTGGTCCTGGTGTCGCCAGACGGGTTCGCGAGCCCGGGCCTGGCCTACGGCGTGGCGCCGCAGGCCGGCCCGATCATGCGGCTGCTGCCTTACGTGATGCCGACCTTCCTGCTGCGGGCGACGCTGGCGCCGGCTTATGCGAACCGCGCGGCGATGACCGATGCCCTGGTGGCGCGATACCGGGACATGATGCTGGCACCCGGCGTGCGGCGGGCGATCCTGGCGCGCATGAAGCAGACCGTGCTGCAGCCGCCGGAGCCGATGCTGCGGCAGATCGCGTGTCCGACCCTGCTTCTCTGGGGCGAGAGGGACGCGATGATCCCCGTAAGCAACGCGAAACGATACCTCGCGCTGTTGCCGCATGCCCGGCTGGTGACGCTGCCTGGCATAGGCCACCTGCCGCAGGAGGAAGCGCCCGCCATCACCTTGCCGGCCGTCAGGCAGTTCCTTGCCGAGTGACGTATGGCCACGCGACGGCATCATCTTGAGAAAACGGCCTTGCCGGCTCGCCACGGCCGGATCACTGGCGTGTAGATGCCGGCGCGTCGGCGGGCATTCGGCCGGGACTTGACAACCTGTGCGGGTGTTTTCGTGCTCATATTACCTCACGGAAGTGTGAAGAGACCAACTGGGTTGCATGTAGAGCGGTATTGACGCCGGCGCTCAACTCCGTGATCGTGCCGCAACAGCCGGGACGCACAGCCGGCGCGCCGTCCCTTCGCCTTAGAAGCCACACGAACAATGGCCTGCGGGAGCGTTTGATGTTGAGAGAGCCGCCCTCGCGACACCAATCCCGGCATGATGCCGGAGGCCAGGGACCGGTTGCCCAGGCCGCGCTGGCCGCGATCGTCTACCGCAGCCGCGCCGTGCGCGCGCTCTCGCCCGCCGAACTGCACGAGCTGACCCGCGTAGCGCAGGCCCGCAACAGCCGCGAAGCCGTGACCGGGCTGATGCTCTACGACAACGAGAACTTCTTCCAGTGGCTGGAAGGGCCCGCGCCCGCGGTGGCCAGCGTGATGGACTCGATCGTGGCCGATCACCGGCACACCGACGTGGAGATACTCGACAGGCGCGCGGCGGACACGCGCGTGTTCGCCGACTGGAGCATGAAGCTCGCCACACCCGGCCCGGTGATGACGTCCTGGCGCCGGGACGTGATCGAGCCGCCGCGCGAGATCGTGGAGGCGCTGCGGGCGCAGCCGAAGACCGCGCCCGCGCTGCTGGTGCGGCTCGTGGCGGAGAACGCTTCCAAGGTTGCGGCGCGCGCGGCGGATCCGGTTTCGCACCGGGCGCTGAACCAGAAGACGGCGGCGATCCTGCGCAACGTGTTTCTCGCGTCCGTCCTGCCGCGCCTTGGCCTGGATGGCGATGGTTCGGCCCAGGGCGGCCTGCCTGACCCCTCGCCGCGCGCTGCCGAACTGGCGGAGCTGCTGGTGGCGGCCGACCAGCAGGCCGCGTCCGACCTGATCGCCGAGCTGGGCGCGTCAGGCGCGCGCATCGGGCAGCTCTCAGCGGCACTGCTGGAACCCACGGCGCGCAGCCTCGGCGACCTGTGGAGCGAGGATATGTGCAGCGAGTTCGACGTGACACTCGCCCTCTGCCGTATGCAGACCGCCGCCCGGCTTCTCGACTCGGCGTACTCGCAGCGCCGCGACGCGCGCCTGGCGCACCCCGTCGTGCTGATCGCGCCGGAGCCGGGCGAATTGCACCGGCTCGGCGCGGCGTTGGACGGCAGCGTCCTGCGCAACGTGGGCTGGACGCCGCGTTGCGAATACCCCGCCGACGATAATTCGCTGCACGACCTGCTGTCGTCTACATGGATCGACGTGCTGGACCTGTCCCTGAGCGCCGCGTTCCGGCGCGATCATGTCCTGGCGCAACTGGCCAGGACGATAAGCGAGGCGCGGCTCGCCTCACGCAACCCCGGGCTGGTCGTAGTCGTGGGCGGGCGGGTGTTCGCCGAGGAGAGGACGGCCGGCGCGGCCGTGGGCGCGGACGGCGCGAACGTAACGGCGATGAACGTCAACCGAAGCATACTGAACACCCTGGCGGGGACGCCCTGCGTGACGCCGGAAGTGGCGGTCAGCGTCTCCTGACCTCGGGCGCGTCTCCGTCAGGCGCGCTCTCCATCGGGCGCGCGTGGCGAGGCGACAGCGCGGACAGTTGCTTCCTGAAAGGAAGGCCCGCCTTCCTCACTTGCCGGTCCTGCTGGCCTTCAGCAGATCGCGCAGTCCGTTCACCCATTTCGCCGCCTCCGTAGCCGCCTCGCTGTTGGCATGTCTGTCCGGGTGCAGCAGAAGCAGCATGGATCTCAGCCGCGCATCGTCGAGGCCGAGCGTCTCCATCGCCACGATGGCCGGTTGCGATTGCCGCAGCTCGGAGACACGCCGCCGCAGCGTATCGAGCTCGCGCAGCAGTTCCGCGCGCTCCGCCTCGTGTGTCTTGCGGTCGCGCGCGCCGCGATCGTGGCGCGGAGCGCGGCCGGGCGGCTCAGGCGGTGCCCGGCCGGCGACGGCGCGCTCGGCTTCGGCCAGGGCGAACTGTAGGTGTAGCGGGTAAGGCGGCAAGGCGGCGCTGACGAAAGCGGTTATGTCCGTCTCCGCGCTGGGCCAGAACATCGCCATCACGCGCGTGCCGTCCTGCCTAACCACGCAGCCGCGCAGGGCGATCTGGATGAGTTCGCGCCGCAGGGCGTCGGCCGCGCGTATCTTCAGGCTGGCGGCGGGAATGTCAGCGAAATAGAGAACCGGCGGGCTTTCAAAGAAGAAGCTGGGTTTGCGGAACGCGGCGGCACGGATCACCTTCAGGCCGTCCAGTATCGGGCCGATGCCGCCGGCGGCGGCCTTGCTGGCCGCGTCGGGGCCGCCGCCGCGCGGCGCCTTGCCTGCCGCAAGCGGCGCCGAGCGTTCGACCAGGTGGAAATTCTGCTTGCGTGTGCCGGGTAGCCTGGGGAGGCTCAGACCGACCACCTCCTCTTCCGAAAGGATGCCCGGACAGAACCACTCCGCATCGTCCCAGCCGCCCAGGGCGCGCAGCGGCGGCGGGATGGAGGTGTCGGCTTTGGGCACCGCCTGAGCGTAGGCAACGCGGGGTTACGCGGCAAGGATGTGTCGGTGTCCGGGGCGGCTGGGCTGGGCTGGGCAAGCAAGGTAAGGCAAAGCAAGGCCTTCTTTTTCGAGAAAAAGAAGCAAAAAGCTTTTGCTCCCTGTCGACGAGTGCTGGAACGGCTGCCGGTCGTGCGGGAGCGGGCCGGGTGTGACGGGAGCCACGGTTCCTGGTCTTGCGTTACCGCCGCGCGCGCGGCTTATCTGTTGCCTGACTGTTACGCGACGATGCCCCAGAGCAGCGCCCCGTTCAGCACCAGGGTGGCCAGCGTCGCCAGCCAGGCCGCGGAGAGTATGACCGGCCCCGACGCCATCACCCCCATGACGTCGCGACGGCGCGTCAGCAGCAGCAGCGCCACCATCGGCACAGGCAGGGCCAGACTCAGCACCACCTGGCTCAGGATCAGGCTGCGTGTCGCGTCGAACCCCATGCCGACCACGACAAAGGCCGGCAGCATGGTCGCCGCGCGACGCAGCCAGACCGGGATGCGCCAGGTGGTGAAGCCCTGCATGATCACCTGGCCGGCCATCGTGCCCACGACCGAGCTGGAGATGCCGGACGCCATCAGCGAAAGCAGGAAGATGCCGGCGGCGGCGGCGCCGAACACCGGCACGAGTGTGTGGTAGGCGGTGCCGATCTCGGCCACGTCGCGGTGGCCGATGTGGAAGGCGCGCGCGGCCATCATGACCATGGCGACGTTGACCACGCCCGCGACGGTCAGCGCGGCCACCACCTCGCGGTTCGAGTAGCGCACCAGGCGGCGGCGCTCCGGCAGGCTGCGCGCCGGCGCCCTGCCCTGCGTCAGCCCGGAATGCAGGTAGATGGCATGCGGCATGACCGTGGCGCCAACGATGCCGGCGGAGAGCAGCACGGCGCTGCGGTCCGCCAGACGCGGCACCACCAGGCCCGCGCCGGCTTTCCACCAGTCCGGCGGGGCCACGGCAAGCTCCATCACGTAGCAGGCGCATATCGTCGCCACCAGGCCGCCGATCACCAGTTCCAGCGGCCGGAAGCCGCGGCGGTCCAGCAACAGGATGGCGTAGGTGATGGTGGCCGTGACGACCATGCCCGCCAGCAGAGGCAGGTGCAGGAGGAGCGAGAGGCCGATCGCGCCGCCGAGGAACTCGGCCAGGTCGGTGGCCATCGCCGCCACTTCGCTGACCGCCCACATCGCCAGCACCGCGGGGCGTGGGAAATGGATGCGGCACAGTTCGGCCAGGTTGCGGTTGGTGACGATCCCCAGCCTGGCCGACAGCGACTGGAACAGCATGGCCACCAGGTTGGCCAGCAGCACGACCCACAGCAGGCTGTAGCCGTAACGCGCCCCGGCCTGGATGTTGGTCGCGAAATTGCCCGGGTCCACATAGGCGACGCTGGCCACCACGGCAGGGCCGGCAAACGGCAACACGGCGCGCAGGCCGCGGCGCCGGCCTTCCAGCACGTCCCTGATGGCGGTGGTCGTCGTCTCGCTCAGGCTCACGCTACGTTATGTAGCCTGGGCTACGAAGCCTGCAATTGGTTATACACTCACGAAGCCGCGGGCTGGGGTGGCGCGCCATCCCCTGCCCTGCGTCATCTCTTGGGGTTTGTGGTGGACGACACACGCGCGTCTGAGGCCAAACAGGCCGAGCGGTTCGGGCGGACCCGCGTGGCGCAGGCCACCGCTCTCCTGGAGGACTACGCCGAGCTGATCGCCGACCTGCTCGCCACCGAGGGCGAGGCGCGGCCGACCGACATCGCGCGCCGCCTAGGCGTGAGCCATGTGACGGTGGTCAAGGCGATCAGCCGGCTAAAGCGGGAGGGGCTGGCGACGGCGCGGCCGTATCGCGGCGTGTTCCTGACGGCGGCGGGCGAGGCGCTGGCGGCGCGGGTGCGGGCGCGGCACCGGCTGGTGGTGGATTTGCTGCTGGCGGTTGGGGTGCCGCTCGAGGACGCGGAGGCCGATGCCGAGGGGATCGAGCATTTCGTCTCGCCTTCCACGCTGGAGGCGTTTGCGCGGTTCCTGAAAAGATAAGGCAAGGAAGGCCTTCTTTTTTGAAAAAAAGAAGCAAAAAACTTTTGCTCCCTGTCGGCGCGCGCTGA